>NZ_AHBC01000035.1:0-77468 GCF_000236625.2 Halomonas sp. GFAJ-1 | reverse complement strand
CGGTCATCCCGCCTGGGTCTGCCCATGGTTTGAGGAGGAGCCACGATATCTTCGATCTGTGCCCAGCCGTCATCAGAAATCTCGTAACGTCCGACCATTGTTTTCCCCTATGCTGCTTTTGCATAGGTAAAGTTAGCAGATAAGGCTTTTCGTACAAAACCTAGATGACAGTCAGAAGCACGCCCTTCAACGCGGTCACCGCTCACAAGCAGTACAGCGAAATGACCGACATGCCATCCGCCCACAGCATAAAGGCGCATGATAAGTATCCTACGCGCTTATCCAGCGCTCCTGCGTCCCTTACCCTGCCGCGTCGCGATAAGGTGGTAAAGGGACGTCATTTAGCTGGTCCATTGACCCAGGCTCAATTAGATGAGTTTGAGCGACAGGGATTTTTATTTATCCCTGAGCTTATTAGTGGTGACGAGCTGGAGTCATTACGCCAGGAAATGAAGGCGTTAATGAACAACGATGAGTATCGTGACAAGGACTTCAGCATTACCGAGCCAGAGAGCCACGAAATTCGCTCGCTGTTTGCGGTACATTTGCTTTCTGAGCGCCTGGGTAATCTTGCACACGACGAGCGCGTAGCTGGGGCTGCCCGTCAAATTATTGGCGATGACCCCTACGTGCACCAGTCGCGGATAAATTACAAGCCAGGCTTCGCCGGTAAAGGGTTTAATTGGCACTCTGATTTTGAAACCTGGCACGCGGAAGACGGTATGCCGGATATGCACGCCGTCAGTGCTTCGTTGATTCTGACTGATAATCACGAGTTCAATGGCCCGCTGATGTTGATTCCTGGCTCGCACCTGCAGTTTGTGCCTTGCCTGGGTGAAACCCCAGAGGACAACCACAAAAGCTCGCTAAAAGCGCAAGAGGTAGGTGTCCCAAGCTCTGAGGCGTTAACGAAGCTAGTGGATGAGCACGGCATTGAAGCCCCAAAGGGTAAAGCGGGCGGCTTATTGCTGTTCGATTGCAACACGCTGCATGCGTCAAACGCGAACCTTTCACCAGATCCACGCAGTAATGTGTTTTTCGTGTTTAACCGCCCCGATAACCGCTGTATTAAACCGTTTGCGGCGCCAAAGCCGCGCCCTGACTTTCTAGCCCACGGGCTAGAAGGCCGCTAGCTGCCGGGGCGGATAGCCAGCAGCCAAGTAAAAAGCCAGCGTTAGGTTGTGGAACATACGTATAGGTGGGGTAGACTAATGCGCCTGTCGTTGCGAATGCGGCACGCATAATGAGAAGGAGAGTACCCGCCATGCGTTTTGTTCCACAATTTACCGATGGCCAGGAGTTTCCCCACGCGCTGGGTAAAGTCGTATGCGTCGGCCGCAACTATGCCGACCACGCCAAAGAGCTGGATAATCCTATTCCCAGTGAGCCACTGCTATTTATTAAACCAGCGACGAGCGTTGTTGATTTAACCAAGCCGCTGGATCCGCCTTTTTCTAGGGGTGATGTACATTACGAAGTCGAGTTAGCGCTTCTCATCGGTGAAACGCTTACCCATGCTACCCACGATGAAGCTGAGCGGGCGATTACCGGTATCGGTCTTGCTATGGATCTCACGCTGCGCGATGTGCAAACGCAGCTAAAAGAGAAAGGCCACCCCTGGGAAATCGCCAAAGCGTTCGATGGCGCTTGCCCGCTTTCGCCGTTTCTTCCGCTAAGCCGCGTACCTAACTGGAATGCGCTGAGTTTTACGCTGGAGCTTGATGGGGAGCAGCGTCAGCACGGTGAAGGCGCCGACATGATTTTTGCTATCCCTACCTTGGTAGCGGAAATGAGCCGCCACTTTACCTTGGAGCCAGGCGATATCATTCTCACCGGTACGCCTGCTGGCGTGGGTGTTTTGCCACGTGGTGCCAAGCTACGTTTAACGCTGACCGGTGGTCTGGACATTACCACTAGCGTGGTAGAGTGAGTCGCTAAGTGATGAGCGTGTGAGCGTTACCCCTCGACGCGCTAGCTAATTGAGCCACCCCATCAATTAGCGATAGAAAACGCCCCGGTGCTGTATCCAGCGCCGGGGCGTTTGGTTTTAAAGCGCGTTCTTGAAGGAGTACTAAGAGCGGTACTAAGAGCGGTACTAAGAGCGGTACTAAGAGCGGGTTGGGGCTGCCTCACTCCAAATACGTATAGCCCTCAAGTCCTTCATTTAAGCTAGCGGCAAAGTGTGCCTGCTCCTGGGGGGAGAAATTAGCCGCCTCAAGCTGCGCAAAGAGTTTTCGCTTAAGCACTTTAGCGTCAAAGTTGACGTAAGCCAGCACATCGGCAACTGAATCACCGGCCTGGGCGTTAGAGGTCACCCAGTTGCCATCGGCATCAAGCGCAGCATCAACCGAGTCAGTATCGCCAAATAAGTTGTGCAGGTCGCCGAGAATTTCTTGATAAGCCCCCACCAGGAAAAAGCCAATCCAGCGCTCATCTTCACTCTTCCACTCTGGTAACGGCAGCGTGCTTTCCACGCCTTGGCCATCCACATAGCTGTCGATACGGCCATCGGAGTCGCAGGTAATATCCTGGATAACGGCACGTCGCGTTGGCGCTTGATCTAACCCGCTTAGCGGCAGCACTGGGAAAATTTGCTCAATCCCCCATACGTCAGGCACCGATTGGAAAAGCGAGAAATTCACAAAAAGTTTGTCGGCCAGTTTTTCAGCTAACTCATCCAAAATTTCACGGTGAGCGCGGTTGCGGGTATCCAGCTGGCCCCGCAGCCTTGCGCAGGCAGCCATGTAGAGCCGCTCGCCTATTGCACGGGCGTTGATGTCGCTTAGCCCTAGCACAAAGCGGTCTTGAAGCTCACTCACGGCCTGCAGCAAGTCGTGCCATGCCTCTACGAGTACTCTCGGTTCTTGAACCTCGGCCAGCTGCTCAAAAACTCGCCACAGGGCTTCTACCTGTGGGTCATCCTGAGGCGTTCGCTCCGGGGGGGTATCATCGATACGCTCTTCGCCAATGACGTTGGTTACCAGTACTGCGTGGTGCGCGGTCAGCGCGCGCCCTGACTCACTGATCAAGTGAGGCTGGGGCAGGTTGGCTTCTTGGCACAGCTGGGCAAACGCGTTCACGACGTTACGGGCATATTCACGCATGGAGTAGTTGGCTGAGCAGTAGCTGCGCGAGCGAGTGCCCTCATAGTCGATGCCCAGACCGCCGCCCACATCCACGGTATCAATAGGCGCGCCCAGGGTAATCAGGTTCTGGTAGAAGCGCGCACACTCACGCAAGCCGCGTTGAATATCGCGGATATTGGCAATCTGAGAGCCAAGGTGGAAGTGAACCAGCTGTAGGCTTGCCAGGGCATCCTGGGCACGAAGCGTTTCCACAACCTCAAGAATCTGGCTCGCGGTCAGGCCAAATTTAGACTTTTCGCCGCCGGTATTTTGCCACTTGCCTTTGCCCACCGAGGCAAGCCGTGCTCGTAAACCAATGCGCGGCATAACATCTAGTTCACGGGCTTCTTCCAGAATGACCGTTAACTCAGAGAGCTTTTCAACCACCAGGTAAACGCGGTGCCCCAGCTTTTCGCCTAACAGGGCAAGGCGGACGTATTCACGGTCTTTATAGCCGTTGCACACAATCAGCGAAGAGCCGCCGTCTGACAGGGCAAGCACGGCCAGCAGCTCTGGTTTGCTGCCGGCTTCCAGCCCTACGCGGCCATTGCCACGCTCTGCGGTGGCTAAAATTTCCTCTACCACGCGGCGCTGCTGGTTAACCTTGATGGGGTAGACCGCGGTGTAGCCGCCCTGGTAATCCGCATCTTGCATGGCGGCATCAAAGGCGCCGCAAAGTTGCTCTACCCGATCGTGGAGAATGTCGCTAAAGCGTACCAGTACCGGCAAACGTAGCCCGGCTTTTTGAAGCTGGCGCACCAGACCGCTAATGGGCAGCGCAGGCCCTGCTGCATCGTTGCCAAGCGGACGTACTAACGCTTGGCCGAGATCGTCTACATCAAAGTAGCCGCTGCCCCACTGGTCAATATTCCACGTGCGACGTGCGCGAAGCGCGGGGCTGCTACTGGTGACCGTTTCGCTCATTAAGAAGCCTCTGGAAGCGGTAGCGCACCTAATAAGATGCGTGCCTTTAAAATAGTTCGAAAACGCGCAGGGTCGTGGGGCGTTAAGTCGTGGGCCGGCGGGTCCACATACACCACTAGCAAACGCGAAAGCCAGTAGCGTAGCGCCGTCATGCGCAGCATGGTTGGCCACAACGCTTTTTCATCGGCGGTGAGCGGTCTACGCGCCTGATAAGCGCTAAGAATCGCATCATGGCGCTCTACATTTAGCGAGCCATCCGCATTAGAGGCCCAGTCGTTAATCACAATCGCTAGGTCGAACAGCAAATCCCCGGTGCAGCCATTATAGAAATCGATGATGCCGCCCAGCTTATCGCCGTCGTAAAGCGTGTTGTCGCGGAATAAATCGCCGTGCAGCGCGCCCTGGGGTAGTTCGCCATGCTGGCTAAAGGCACTCTCGAAGTCATCCACTTCATCCTTCATCAGCGCCTGGTCTTCCGGGCTGAGGTAGGCGAGTACCTTGTGGTGTACTGCCCGAAGCCAATGCAGGTCACGGGGGTTCGGGCGCTGGCCTTGAAAGCGCTGAGACACCCCGTGTAAACGGCCAAGCGTGTCGCCCAGTACTTGGCACTGGGTGATGTTTGGTGCTTCAGGATGACGGCCTGGTAGGCGCGGGAACAGCAGCGCAGGCTTGCCCGCTAAACTGTGCAGCGCAATGCCTTCACGGTCGTGTATGGTGCCGGGCACCGGTAAACGGTGTTCATCCAGGTAATCTAATAAATCGACAAAAAACGGCAGCTCTTCATGCTCGCCTTGTTCAAACAGGGTTAGCACCAATTCGCGACGGTCGGTGGTGACAAAAAACGTCGAATTTTCCGTGCCGCCCGCAACACCCTGAAGTGAAACGAAGCTACCTACATCAAACTTTTCCAAAAACGCGGCGACCTGTGCGTCGCTAAGCGGGGTGAATACAGCCATTTGAGTCTCGCCCAGGTTGCTAAGCCCATTATTGTAGCGGCTTGCCGCGTCAGTTGGCAGCGTTGTTACGCTTTCAAAGCGGTTATTAGCAGTGGTTGTTTCTGCATCGGCTGCTATGAACGCGTATCATAACCGGCAGACTTTTTACCTGTTTTGCTAACAATGGAATTTGGTTATGGCCCGTGCCCCAATCGTGCTTGTTGATGGCTCTTCCTACCTGTACCGCGCGTTTCATGCGCTGCCGCCGCTAACCACCTCTAACGGACAGCCGACCGGTGCGGTGAAAGGCGTTATCAATATGCTGAAGCGGCTGATCAAGGACTACCCTGAAAGCCCCATGGCGGTGGTATTTGATGCGCCGGGTAAAACCTTCCGCGATGAGATGTACAGCGAGTACAAAGCGCATCGCCCGCCGATGCCTGATGAGCTGCGCAGCCAAATTAAGCCGCTGCACGCCTGTGTGAAAGCGCTGGGCTTGCCGTTGTTATGCATAGAAGGCGTTGAGGCAGATGACGTCATTGGCACGCTAGCGCACCAGGCAACGCAAGCGGGGCGCGATGCCGTCATTTCTACCGGCGATAAAGATATGGCGCAGTTAGTCAATAGCCACATCACGCTGGTTAACACCATGAAGGATGAAACCCTGGACGAGGCGGGTGTGGAAGAGAAGTTTGGCTTGCCTCCCGCACTGATTATCGATTTTCTCGCCTTGATGGGAGATAAGGTTGATAACATCCCTGGGGTACCGGGAGTGGGCGAAAAGACTGCTATTGGCCTGCTACAAGGCATGGGCGGTGGGTTAGACACTATTTATGGCGATTTAGAACGGGTGAAAACGCTCACCTTCCGGGGTGCGAAAACCTTGCCTAAGAAGCTAGAAGAGCACCGAGAACAGGCGTTTCTTTCGTATCAGCTGGCGACCATTAAAGTCGACTGTGATCTGCCGGTCGGTTTGGATGATCTGGATATCGCCCACCCTGACCGGGAAGCGCTGGTTGAGCTTTATAAAGAGATGGAGTTCCGCCAGTGGCTGAGTGAGCTGCTGGAAGGTAACGACGCAGGCGTGGATGACGTAAAAGGTGGCGAGCCAGTACCTGAAGGTAAGTATGAGAGTATGCCTGACGATAGCCCCGTCGCCGCGCCTGCTGAGCGTCACGACCACGTTATTGTTGAGCAGAGCGAGTTTACAACCTGGCTCGATCGCCTGAACCGCGCTGAGCGTTTCTGTTTTGATCTGGAAACCACCAGCCTCAACTACATGGACGCCGAGATTGTTGGTATTGGCTTGGCGCTTGAGGCTGGTGAAGCGGCGTATATTCCGCTAGCCCACGACTACCTGGATGCCCCCAAACAATTAGACCGCAAAGCGGCTCTGGCCGCGCTAAAGCCGCTGCTGGAAGACCCAAACAAAACCAAAATTGGCCAAAACCTGAAGTACGATATTTCGGTGCTGGCCAATTATGAGATTGCCGTAGTAGGGCCATTGGCCGACACCATGCTGGCCTCCTATGTGCTCAACTCTACCGCCACACGGCATGATATGGATTCGCTGGCGCTGAAGTATTTGGGCGAAAAGACGATTTCATTTGAGGACATCGCCGGTAAAGGGGCAAAGCAGCTCACCTTTAATCAAATTGCTCTAGAGCAAGCGGCGCCTTACGCCTGCGAAGATGTTGATATCACGCTACGCCTTCAGGAAATCCTGAGGCCCCAGGTCGAACGGGAAGGTCGCCTAGCCGACGTGCTGGACAACCTTGAGCTACCGCTGATCAACGTGCTGTCACGCATCGAGCGCAATGGCGTTGCGCTCGATGCTGAACGCCTACACGCGCAAAGCCAGCAGCTTGAAAGCCGTATTCGTGAACTGGAAAGCCAAGCGTTTGAATTGGCAGGGCGTGAGTTTAATCTAGGGTCGCCCAAACAGTTGGGGCAGATCCTGTTTGAAGAGCAGAAGATTCCGGTCATCAAGAAGACGCCGAAAGGGGCACCCTCCACGGCGGAGGCAGTGCTTGAAGAGCTGGCGCTGGATTACCCGTTGCCCAAAGTGATTATGCAGCACCGTGGCCTTGCCAAGCTGAAATCTACCTACACTGACAAGCTACCGCGCCTGCTCAATAAAGCCACTGGCCGGGTGCACACCAGCTACCACCAAGCGGTTACCGCCACTGGGCGGCTGTCATCGTCTGATCCGAACTTACAAAACATCCCTATTCGTACTGAAGAGGGGCGCAAAATTCGTCAGGCGTTTATCGCTCGCCCTGGCTACCGCATTGTCGCGGCCGACTACTCGCAAATTGAGCTGCGTATTATGGCGCATCTTTCCGAAGATAAAGGGTTGCTAGACGCATTTGCCGATGGGCGCGATATCCACACGGCCACTGCCGCGGAAGTCTTTGGTACCTCGCTAGACAAGGTATCAGGAGACCAGCGGCGCAGCGCCAAAGCGATTAACTTTGGTCTGATTTATGGCATGAGCGCCTGGGGGTTATCACGTCAGCTGCATATTGACCGCAACCAGGCGCAAACCTATATCGACCGTTACTTTGATCGCTATCCCGGTGTGGCCCGCTACATGGACCGTATCCGTGCACAAGCCGCAGAAGATGGCTTTGTGGAAACTGTGTTGGGTCGGCGCCTGTATCTGCCGGAAATTCAGTCGCAAAACCGCAACCGCCGTCAGGGTGCCGAGCGCACCGCGATTAATGCCCCCATGCAGGGGACGGCCGCTGATATTATCAAACAGGCAATGATCGACGTGGATGCCTGGCTGGCCGAGGGCGAGTTTGATGCGCTTATGGTCATGCAGGTACATGATGAGCTGGTGTTTGAGGTGGCCGAAAAACAGGTCGATGCGTTTATCGAGCAGGTGCAACAACGCATGCAGGGAGCAGCAGAGCTGAAAGTGCCGCTGATTGTGGAGGCAGAAAGTGGTGCTAACTGGGATGAGGCACACTAGCCTTTCAACACACCAGGCCCTGGGTAATCGCTAGGCATAACGCAAATCACCCGCAGCTAAGCTGCGGGTGATTGTTTAGCGTTGGACTATCCTAATCCTGCGCCTAACGATAGGCGGCTAGGCTTAGCGCCAATCAACACGGTCAAAAATGCGAATTGCTTCCGGGTTGTTTTCACCCAGGATGCTGATGTTGATATCGTCTTTAGCAAAATCGCCCCATGATTCTAGTACCGGGTTTTTCTTGATGCCTCCAACGACTGGGAACTCGTAGTTACGCTCAGCCAACACTTCTTGCGCGCTTTCTGACGCTAAGAACTCCAGGAAGCGAATGCCGTTTTCTGCATTCTGGGCGTTAGCTACTAGGCCTGCACCACCAACGTTAATGTGGGTGCCGCGGTCGTCCTGGTTGGGGAAGATGACCCCCACTTTGCGTGCCGCTTCACGGTCGGATTCGCTATCCGAGTGTAGTAAGCGAACGTAGTAGTAGTGGTTGGCAATCGCTAGGTCACACTCGCCACTGGCAACCCCGAGGATTTGGTCGGTATCGCCACCTTCAGGAGAGCGCGCTAAATTGCTCACAATACCCTTTGCCCACTCTTCTGCACCCTCTGCGCCGTGGTGCTCAATCATTGAAGCAAGCAACGACTGGTTGTAAATATTGTTCGATGAGCGGATACAAACCTGGCCCTCAAACTGGGGGTCGGCTAGGTCTTCATAGCTAGCGACGTCGCTGGGGTCAAAATTTTCGCGGTTGTAAAAAATGACCCGTGCACGCTGGCTGAAGCCAAACCACTTGCCTTCCGGGTGGCGCATGGACTCGGGGATGCGCTCATTAAGTTCCTCAGAATCAACGGCTTGGAAAAGACCGTCTTGCTCGGCACGCCAAAGACGACCTGCATCCACTGTCAGCATTACGTCGGCGGGGCTGGCGATGCCCTCGCGGCGCATGCGTTGCATCAACTGGTCAGAGTCACCTTCCAGTACGTTCACTTTAATACCGGTTTCTTCTGTGAACGCACTATAAAGAATCTCGTCTGAGTCGTAGTGGCGCGCTGAATAAATATTGACCTCATTGGCCAATGTACTACTAGCGAAGGCAGCGCCCGCCATGATGGCAGCGACAGAGACGGAAAGGCGTGTTTTGTTCATTAAAATACCTCTGAATGCTTATGAGAATAAGTTGCATTATCGTGATGGGTATTCAAGCGCTTCTTAGCGTCGGCGTCAAGCTAAATGGTAACTAAAATCATTCAATGTATGGATGAGGCGTGCATCTCATCGCAATAGAAATTAGAATGCAAATAACTTTCAACCGTGTTCGTAACTGTATTGCGTTAGCAATACGATGGTCGAACGAAACGATGGTCGAATAAAGCAATGGTGAAAAAATGACGGCAACTGTGTCACTTACCGATGTTGCGGCCCCCGCACCGGCCCTGTCTCTGCGAGAGGTCCATCATACGTTTGCGACTAATCAAGTCGTCAAAGGGATAGATTTAAACATCGCCCCAGGGGAGGTGGTTTGTCTATTGGGGCCGTCGGGCTGTGGGAAAACCACCTTGTTGCGCATTGCTGCGGGGTTGGAAGTGCTACAGGACGGCGCGGTTAGCCTGGATGGAAATCCCATTGCTGCGCCCGGTAAGCGCCATGTGCCGCCGGAAAAGCGTAATGTCGGCCTCGCCTTTCAAGACTCGGCGCTGTTCCCGCACTTAAGCGTGCTGGAAAACGTTACCTTTGGCCTTAAACACCTGCCCAGCCGCGAGCGCCGCGCGAGGGCGGTAGAGTTGCTTACTCAGCTGGGTATGGCCAACTACATTGAAACTTACCCGCATATGTTGTCGGGTGGTCAACAGCAGCGCGTGGCGCTGGCGCGCGCCTTGGCACCTACGCCAAAGTTAATGCTGCTGGATGAGCCGTTTTCAAGCTTAGATGCCCGGCTGCGGGATCGCATTCGCGACGATACGCTTCACGTGCTTAAGAAGTTGGGGTCTGCCACCTTGCTGGTTACCCACGATCCTGAAGAAGCCATGTTTATGGCGGATCGTATTGCGCTGATGCGTGATGGCAGAATTATCCAAACCGGCACCCCGCGTGAGCTTTATTGCGCACCGATTGACCCGTTTGTGGTGACGTTTTTTGGGGAGGTTAACGAGCTAAGCGGCACGGTTCACGATGGCAAAGTGCAGACCCCGGTGGGTGCGGTAGACGCCAGTTGGCTGGAGGAGGGGAGTAAAGCGCAAATCATGATTCGCCCCGAAGCGCTGCGCATTAAAGAGCGCGACCTACCTGCTGAGGCCCACAGCCACAGCCACGTGGTGATGGCAAAACTGCTGGGCCGTACTAGCTTAATTCACCTATGTGCCCACTGCGAAGATGGTCAGGAAGCGCACTTACACGCCCGCGTGCCCGGGGTGTTTCTTCCCCAGGAGGGCCAGCCGATTGATATCGACTTGGACCACTCCCAGGTGTTTGTCTTTCCTCGCTAACCCATTCTACTGGGCTACCCAGCCCACATTACTCAGCTTGGCTGCCGGGCCGTGCCCGGCGCATTGCCAAGCTGAGTAGTATGACCGGCAATATCCCCACCACCACAATGGTAAGTGACGCCGTGGATGCTTCTGCTAAGCGCTCGTCGGAGGCTAGGCTGTGGGCGCGCACGGCTAGCGTATCGAAGTTAAACGGACGTAGTATCATCGTAGCGGGAAGCTCTTTCATCGCGTCTACGAACACTAAAATACCCGCCGCCAGCAAGCTGCTGCGCATTAAGGGAGTATGTATCTTGCGCAGCGTGCCGCCAGCGGTCTGACCCAAGGTGCGCGAGGCCGCGTCCATACTCGGCGTGACTTTCCCCAGGCTTGCTTCTACGGCATTGAACGACACCGCTAAAAAGCGTACTACATAGGCATAAATTAAAATAAACGCCGAGCCGCTAAACACCAGGCCGATGATTTTTCCGTAGTGCTCATGTAGCCAAGTATTAAGGGTGTTATCCAGCCAGGCGAAGGGAATCAAGATCCCCACTGCCACCACCGAGCCTGGGATCGCGTAGCCCATGGCGGCCACGCGGGTGAACAGCCGGGCGCTTGCTGAGTTGTGCAATCTAACGCCGTAGCTAAGTAGCACCGCCATGCCCACCGCGATTAAAGCCGCCACCAGTGAGAGGCTTAGGCTGTTGGTGGCGAAGCGAATAAAGCGGGTACCAAATAGCGTGTCGCCCTGGTGAATGGCTAAATTCAGCAAGATGCCGCTGGGCAGTAAAAAGCCGATCACGATAGGCAGTAAACACACCATGGTTGCGCCAAACGCACGCCAGCCGCGTAGCTGGTACTCTGGCAACTGCTGGTAACGGTTGGTGGTGTGGAAATAGCGGCGTTTACCACGGGAGTAGCGCTCAAGTAGCACCAGCACAATCACAAAGGTAAGCAGACAAGCCGCCAACTGAGCGGCAGCCACCGGTTCACCTAAGCCAAACCATGTTCGGTAGATGCCGGTGGTAAAGGTATCCACGCCAAAAAACTGCACGGCGCCAAACTCATTGAGTGTTTCCATCAGCACCAACGATACTCCGCCCACTAATGCGGGGCGCGCCAGCGGCAGGGCAACGCTACTAAACAGATGCCATGGGCCGCGGCCTAACGTGCGGCCCACATCCAGCACGCACACCGACTGTTCAAGAAAAGAGGCGCGTGCGAGCAGGTAGACGTAGGGGTAGAGCACAAAGGTGATAAGTGTGGCGGCCCCGCCTAGCGAGCGTATATTGGGAAAGTAATAATCGCCGAACTGCCAGCCAAACCACTCGCGCAGCGCGCTTTGCAGCGGCCCCGCTACCTGCAAAAAGTCAGTGTAAGCATAGGCGATCACGTAGGTGGGTACCGCCAAGGGGAGCAGTAAGGCCCACTCAAAGATCCTCTTGCCAGGGAAACGGCACATTACCACCAGCCAGGCAGAACTAGCGCCGATAATCAGCGTACCCAGCCCTACCCATAGCACCAGCCAAAAAGTATTAGAGAGATAGCGGGGAAGCACGGTGCTGGCAAGATGCTGCCACACGCCCTCCGTGGGTACCAGGATATGCCCAAACACCACGAGGATAGGCAATGCCACCGACAGGGCTATTAAAAATAGCGCAATCGACCAAGGGTTTAGCGAGAGCGTAAAACGCGAGGCCAATCCTGAAAGTAGAGCCAGCGGTGAACGGCGAGCAGGTAGCGACACGTCGTTGTCTCCTAGGTCGAGGCGGGCAATGACCGCATTGCAAATGCGAACGTCAATGCGAAAAAGTTACGGGTGCAAATAGTATCACTTGCGCATGTTGGCTGCAGCTAGCCTTCCATGGATAATAAAAAACCCCCATGGAAGAGGGGGCTAAGAAGTTAGGGGAGTAAGGCAAGTAGTGGTCAGAACATAAAAATGAGCAGTATGCTAATAACCGACCATTAAGCTAGGTAGGCCTGTCACCAACCAAGGGAAAAAGGCCATTAACGTGCAAGCGAGCAGTATGAGCGCGACAAAAGGAATCACTGCTTTGTAAAGGTCGACGATCTCTATGCCGGGGGGAGACACGCCCTTTAAGTAGAACAGCGCATAGCCAAATGGCGGCGTTAGGAACGAAGTTTGTAATACTACAGCGACCATCACTACAAACCAGAGAGGGTCGACACCCATTTGCTGAACGATGGGCAGCATAATCGGGAAGCTGAGTAGCACAATGCCTGTCCAGTCTAGGAACATCCCCAGAATAAACACTAAGAACAGCATCATAATCAGCGCGCCGGTGGTGCCACCCGGCATGGCTAGCAGCAAATCTTGAATTACCTGCATACCGCCGCCGCGCGAGAACACCCCGGTAAATGCCGTGGCCCCTACCAATACCAGCATGACCATGGTGGTGGTCTTGCCAGCCTCAATCAGCGTGTTGTAGCAAGTTTTGATCTTACGGTCGCCAAAAATCATAAACAGGATAAAGGCGATAAAAACCCCAATGGCGGAGGCTTCGGTGGCAGTAGCGATGCCGGTGAACAGCGCGCCTAGTACGCCTAAGATTAATGACATGGGAGGAACAACATACTTACCCAGCATAATCAGCAACTGCTTGGTGCTCACTTCCGCACGCTCCTCCTTAGGCACTGGTGGGCCGTAAGAAGGCTTAAAATGGCAAATAAGCAGTACGTATAGGGCGTACATAACGCCGAGCATTAAACCCGGAACCATTGCGCCAGCAAACAGCGCGCCAACAGAAACAGGCGAGTAGCTAGCCATTAAAATCAGCATTATGCTGGGGGGGATAAGGATGCCCAAACAGCCGCTGGCCATAATGACGCCGGCACTTAGCTCTTTGTTATAGCCATACTTAAGCATCGGCACTAAGGCAATCATGCCCATCACCGCAATGGATGCCCCAACGATACCGGTGGTCGCCGCCAGCAGTACCGATACAATAACGACCGTCAGCGCCAAGCCACCCCGCAGGTTAGCAAGCAGCAAGCGCATGGCATCGAACATCTTCTCCGTGACGCCTGAGTCGTTAAGAAACCTCGCCATTAATACGAATAGGGGAATAGCCACGAGGACATAGTTGTCCATGGCATTACCAAAAATATTGTTAATCAGCGTGCCCAGTACGCGCTCACCCGGGCCTAAGAACGCGCCGATCACGGCCACGCCGCCGAGTACAAAGGCCAACGGATGGCCCATAAAAAGGCCGATGAGCAGCCCGCCAAACATGACTAGCGCCAGCAGTTCAGGGCTCAGGTTCATACTGATTTCTCCTCGCGCAGTTGCATAATCGCACGCAACACAATGGCAATTGCCTGCAGCAATAGAAGTGCCGCGGCTACCACGATGACGCCCTTAACAGGGTATACCGGGATCGACACCATGCCATAGGTGGTTTCACCACGGCTGAATGAGCGTTCAAAGAAGCGCCAGCCGAAGGTCAGTAGCATCCAGATAAAGGGAACAAAGAAGACCAGATAACCGATTACCTCAACTAATGCTTGGCGCTTACGGGACAGCAATCGCTTGATGACGTCTACTTCAACATGGGCGTGGTGGCGTAACCCATAGGCAGCCATCAGCATGAAGTGGGCACCAAACAGCATTTTGGTTACATCGAACGCCCAGTCGCTGGGGCGGCCAAAGAAAAAACGCGACGCAATGTCATAGAGGACAATCAGGGTAATGATGGCAATTAACGGTGCGACAATACGGCCAAACAGCTCGTTAATTGCATCAATTGCCTTGGCAATTGCATTCATGGAAGCACTCCGCAGTCAGCACAAAAAAACCGCCCCGGTGATCGGGGCGGCGTAGAAGCGTCTTACAGGCAGGCTTCTATTTCTTCCAGAGAGGGCAGGTTGTCCATCGTGCGGCTCATGTTGAACGGCACGGTGACATCGCGCCATACGGCGTACTCTTGGAGGTAGGTGATCATGGAATGGTAAACTTTGGCATGGTCGGGGTGCTCGCAGGCACCGCGTACAATAACATCGTTGGTGATATCTTGGATGCGCGCCAGGTCTTCTTCTGAGAATTGGTTAATGGTGACGCCAGCATCTATAAACTTCTGGGTAGCATCGGTAGACTCGCGTTCAGACCAAGAGAGTGACCAAGCCATGGTGGCGTCTGCTGCGATCCGGAGCTTTTCTTGCGTCTCTTCAGAAAGCGCATCCCACGCATCTTTATTAATCATGACGCCGAAAACGCTCGCTGACTGGTGCCAGCCTGGCGTGGCCCAGTAGTCGGCCACTTCTGCAAAGCCTGCTTTGAAATCAACGCCCGGCGTTGAGAACTCGCCAGCGTCGATAACGCCACGCTCAATCGCTTGGTACACTTCGCCGCCGGCCAGTGTTACCTGGGAACCGCCTAGTTGCTCAAGTACGCGGCCTTGGTCACGGCCAGATAAACGCAGTCGCTTGCCTTCTAAGTCGGCAAGGCTCTCAATGGGGGTGCGCCCCATAAAGCCTGATTCGTTGTTGGTAATGCCGTAAGGTAAATACATCATGTCGTACTGGCCGTAGATTTCTTCATACAGCTCACGACCGCCCCACTGCTGAATCCAGTTTAGGTAATCTACGCCGTTAAATAGGCTAGTAGTGGTCGCAAGGGGTGAGAAAGCAGGGTTTAAGCCCGCCCAATACCCTGGCCAATCGCCTGCAGCTTCGATACTGCCTGTTTCAGTGGCATCAAACACCTCTGTGCCAGGCATCAGCGTGCCGCCAGCCCGGAAGTTGATTTGCAGCTCATCCCCGGCCAGTTGGTTTACTAAATTAGCCCAGTGCTGATCGATTTTAATAAGATCCAGGTTGTCGGGCCAAGTGGAGGTCATTGTCCACTGTTCTTGTGCCTGAGCGGTAGTGGTGAGTGCGGCGAAGGCAACGCCAGCCGCGAGGCCTGTAAGGGCGAATTTTGCCATTTTTTTCATGATGATTTCCTGGTTTGGCGTACGGATTTATTAGTGTTTGATACCTGGAGACAGGAAAGTAATGAGCGGTAGGTGACGTTTACGTAAGCGATGCCCCTGTCCCGCTACAGACGTAAGCTATCATAATCTACCCGCTGCGGCGCAATATCAGTGTTTAATAGAACAAACGCCATGCTTATTAGTTGCTTGGTTGTAATTGTTAAATTTAACAAGCATTTATGACGTCACCATGGCAGTAAGAAGAAGAGTTTTAGCGTTGAAAAGCAGTGTTTTCAATACCAAAGTTGTAAGCATAACGCCCGTTTGGAAGCTGATATGACCTCATTGAGTACTACGCGTCCCCGTCAGGTTCATGCACTGGCTTGTCACGCAGCGCGCTTGCAGCGCCGCCGCTGGCGGCAGCTCGTGTGGTTATTTGGGCCGCCAAACGAGTGCCGTCAGCAGGCCCTGCAGCTTTGGCAAGCCGCACCTTGGCAGTCGCCGCTTTGGGTAGGTGATGTACAGGAAGCACCGGTTACTCCCTGCGTAACAGCACGCAAGGCGCGTACCCGGCTAGGTGCCGAGCATCAACTGATGGTGATTGATGCCAGCGGTGCCCAGGGGCTAGACCCGGATGCCTTGGGCGCATTAGCAGGCACCGTGACGGCAGGCGGTCTGTGCGTTGTGATCACGCCCGCGTGCTTTGGTCGTCATCCTGACCCTGATTACGCCCGTTTTGCTGATCACCCCTGGCACTGGGAGTCCCTTACTGCGCACTACCTAGCGCGTATGGCGCGTTTGCTGTCATCTCCCGGCATTATTCACTGGTCAGTCGATGGCGGGTTGAAGCTACCTAAGCTATCCGCCAGCGCACAGCGTATTGCTTATGCCGATGACGCCGACTGCCTAACGCTAGATCAAGCCAGGGCCGTTGCCGGGTTGGTGGGGCTTAAGCGGCGCCGACCACTGGTGATTACTGCTGACCGGGGGCGCGGTAAAAGTGCTGCGTTGGGGATTGCTTGCGCTCGGCTGTTGGCCAAAGGCGTAGCACAGATTGTGGTGACAGCCCCCCGGTTAAGCTCCCTGGAAAGCTTTTTTGCCCGGTTAGAAGCGCTCTGCCCCGACGGTCTGCGGGAAGCGCCAGGTCGCTTTGTGATGCCAGGCGGTGCCGCCGTGGATTTTTTACCGCCAGATTTGCTTACTGAGTCTGTTAACGACCAGCGCCTTGGCGGTGACGGCAGCTACCTGCTGGTTGATGAAGCCGCCGCCATTCCTGCGGCGCTACTAGGGCAGTGGCTGGCTGCGTTTCCGCGTATTGCCTTTGCGACCACGGTACATGGTTACGAGGGCTCAGGGCGAGGCTTCGCTTTGCGCTTTCGTGAAGTGCTCAATCACCAAGCGCCTCAGTGGCGAGCAATTGAACTCACGGAGCCTGTCCGCTGGTCGTCATCAGACCCTCTTGAAGCGGCGATTCAGCAACTACTGCTGTTAAAGGCGCCTCTGCCACAAGCCAAGCAGGGCGAAGGAAGCAGTGTTCTTTTGGTTCAAGCCGAACTCGCTCAGCAAGAGCCCCGGCTAGAAAAGTTATTCGGCCTTTTAGTGCAGTCACACTACCGCACCACCCCTAGCGATGTACGCCAGCTATTGGATGGCCCAGGCACGGGGCTTCGTATCATCACCCATGACGATGAGCCTCAGGCGGTGCTAGTTACCCGCGAGGAAGGCGGTTTTGCAGCGGTGCTTGCTGAGCAGGTGGCGCGTGGCGAACGCCGTCCCCAGGGGCACTTGCTTGCCCAGTCGCTGGCAGCGCACAGTGGAAGCAGGGAAGCGCTGACCGCCCGTTGGCGTCGGGTATCACGAATTGCGACTCACCCTGAGCGACGACGGGAAGGGCTCGCGGGACGGCTTTTAAAAGAGGATACCGCTGACGCCGCTCAGCAAGGGGTCGCGCTATATGGCGCTACCTTTGGCGCCGAGGCGTCACTGCTACGCTTTTGGCTGGCGTTAGGATTTGTCCCTGTGCGGCTGGGCGTTACCCGCGAAACAGCCACCGGAGAGTATGCAGTGATGGTGGCGAAGGCGTTAAATGCGGAGGGTGAAGCGGTGCTTAAAGCGCTGCAGGATCAACTTGCATCTTCATTACCGAGCCTCTTGGCATTTGAATTGGCCGCGCTGCCTGCCGCTGTGCTGGTGCTTTTATTACCGTCGTTCCAGAGCGAGCCACTTAACCAGGTTGATAGGCAGGCCGTTGACGACGTTGCGTATGCTTACCGTGACCCCGCGCTTGCCCGGGCGGCGTTGCAGGCGCTGGCCCGGGAAGCAAGCCGCTGGACGTTGGATGAGCAGGCAAGCTTAGCCCATCAGCAGCTGGCCGCCTGGGCGTTTCAGAACCAGCCCTTGGCAAAAGCTCACGGCGAGGCGATTAGACGACTGCGTCAAGCCGTGCAGCGCATACTTAGTCAAGAGGAATAGGTAAGTAGATAGCTGAGGCGGGGGAGGCAGTCAGATCATATATAGTTGAACAGATAGAAAGCACACGCTTTCCTGACGTGGTTCAGAGCGTTAGGATAGATCGGTTATCGATAAATAAGAGCTCCCATGAACGCACATTTAGAAGCGCTCGCACCAAACCTTGTTTGGCGCCACTTCCGTACGCTATGCAACACGCCGCGCCCCTCTGGTCATGAAGCCGCGCTGGTAGCTACCCTTGAAGCCTGGGCCGATGCCCAAGGGCTTGCCCACGACCGTGATGCCTTTGGCAATTTGCGGCTTCGCAAGCCGGCCTCGCCGGGCTGCGAGCAGGCGCCGGGGGTGGTGTTGCAGGGGCATTTGGATATGGTGGCCCAGGCCAATGCTGGCAAGGAACACGACTTTACCCGCGACCCAATCAGCACCTACGTTAATGAGGGGTGGTTACATGCCGATGGCACTACCCTGGGGGCTGACAATGGGTTGGGTGTGGCGGCGATTCTTGCCGTACTAGAAGATCCGGCGCTTACCCATGGGCCGCTTGAGGCGCTGTTTACCTTAGAAGAAGAAACCTCCATGGGGGGCGCATTAAACCTGGCCGAGCATTGGTTAGAGGGTTCACTGCTGCTCAACCTGGACAGCGAAGATCGTGGCCAAGTCTATATTGGCTGTGCAGGTGGCGCCGATGTTGTGGTGGATGCTCAGCTACCCAGCGCCGAGCTGCAGGAAGATGAGCAGGTGATATCACTAGCGCTGACCGGCCTAAAAGGCGGTCACTCGGGTATGGATATTCATAAGCCTCTGGGCAATGCCAACCGCTTGCTGGTACGGGGGCTACGCGCGCTGGAAACCTTTGATGTACGGCTTATCAGCTATCAAGGTGGCACCTTACGCAATGCGATTCCCCGGGAGGCATTTGCCCAGGTGGCCCTACCTGCCGACGATATAGAAGCGGCGTTAGCCGCAGTAGCAAGCTTAGAGCGTACCTTAAAAGCAGAGCTTGGGAGCGGTGACAGCGGCCTAACGCTAACGGCCCAGCGTATAGCGCCTCCTGAGGCAGAGCCGCTCACCCGAGATGCCAGCGCTATGCTGCTCGCCACCCTACATGCGGCCCCCTGTGGTGTTGAGCGTATGAGTGCCGACGTGCCGGGCGTGGTAGAGACCTCGAATAATCTGGGTGTGCTGAGTTTGGAGGCCGGGCGTTTTCATCTATGCGCGCTAGTACGCTCGCTGCACGATAGTGCGACGGAGGCGATGGCCGACCGCTTTCAAGCGCTGTTTGGGCTGATGGGCGCACGGGTGAAGGTGGAAAATGGCTATCCTGGCTGGGCGCCTAACCCAGAAAGTGAGCTGCTGGCGACGTTTAAACAGCGCCATGCTGAGCTTCTTGGCCGTGAGCCTGAGGTAAAGGTGATTCATGCGGGGCTTGAGTGCGGTATTTTAGGCAGTAAGTATCCGCATCTGGATATGATTTCGTTCGGCCCGCTGATTCGCGGCGCTCACTCCCCAGATGAGCGAGTGGAGCTGGATTCAGTGGCGGAGTTTTGGGACATGCTGCGTGCGCTGATTGAGCAATTAGCGACGGCGCGTTAACGGCTTCGTTAGTCCGCCACAAAAAAAACGGCACCGCGGAGGTGCCGTTTTTCGTGTTTAGCTTGCGATTAACGCTTACTTGCCTAAGTAAGCATTCAGCATCCACACCGTTTTTTCCTGCTCACGGATGTAGTCGCCCGCTTGGGCAGCGGTGCCTTCGTCGTCAGCATCTGAGGCGAGCGACAGCAGCTCGCGCTGGAGCTCAATTAGCGTTTGGAATCCAGTCAGCACCCCTTTCACGCAGGTCTTGCCGTCGTGCACATCTTTATCTTCCTGAATGTGCGATAGCGTTATGTAGTCGCTATATGCGTGCACCGGCTTATGGCCTAGCGTAAGGATACGCTCGGCTACTTCGTCTACCTTGGTGAGGAGGTCGGTGTAGAGCTCTTCGAATTTAGCGTGCAGCTCAAAAAAGTCGCTGCCTTTTACGTTCCAGTGATAGCCACGGACGTTCATATAAAAAATTTGGTAGTTGGCCAGCAGGTGGTTGAGTTTTTCGGCGAGTTGGCTGGCGCTGCCTTCGTGCAGGCCAATGCTATTGGTGTCGGTCATGTGATGCTCCTCCATGGTTGGAGCCGCGTTAGTATTTAACGGCCATCAAATCATTTGATTTAGCTTAAGACGCTTGCCTTAAGCTGCAAAACAAGTTTTTTGCATCGCGGCAATAGCGCCATAACATAGTGCTGGCAGCAAGCTGATACAGCTTGCGTCTAGCTTAGAGATGCAGGCGCTAGCCCGGTTTTTCAAGGGTTAGCGCTCAGCTAAGATATATCTAGTCATCTATGGCCTATCTCGCGCTATCCATAAGCGAGCAATGCTCTCGCAGCGCGCCGCTAGTAACTCTGCGGTGCGCGGTAGGGCTTGCTCAAGACTCATAGGGCCATCTGCCAGGGCAAAGGCGGCGGTGACGCCTTCTTCAAAGCAGGCCTGCCAGCCATCGCCTAAGCTACCGGCTAAAATAATTACGGGCTTACCCTGCCGGTGTGCTGCGCGGGCAACGCCAATCGGCGTTTTTCCAGCAAGGCTTTGGCCATCTAAGCGGCCTTCACCGGTGATGACCAAATCAGCCTGAGCGAGCAGCTCAGAAAGCTTGGCTTGCTGCATAATCATTTCAATACCCGGCGTGAGCGTGGCATTGAAAAACATGCGCGCCGCAAACCCCATGCCACCGGCAGCCCCTGCCCCTGCAAGCGCTCGGTCATCGCGGTCAAGCGCGTCTGAACATATATCAGCGAAGTGACTAAGGGCACGATCCAGCTGCGCGACGTCATCATGAGAAGCGCCTTTTTGTGGGCCAAACACGGCGCTTGCTCCCCGTTCGCCCAGCAGGGGATTGTCTACATCCACCGCCGCCTCAACCTGGAGTGTGGCAAGGCGCGGGTCCAGCGTTGCAAGGTCCAGGGTAGCCAGTTGCTGGAGCGCTGCTCCCCCAGGGGGCAGTGGGGAACCCTGCTGATCCAGCAATTGAGCACCTAACGCTTGCAGCATGCCTGCACCTGCATCGTTAGTGGCGCTACCGCCGAGCAGCAAAAGGGCCTTTTCGGCGCCCGCATCTAAAGCAGCTGTAAATAGCTCGCCTACGCCGTAGGTAGAGGTGTGCAGGGCGTTTCGCTCTTGAGCAGATAGATGTTGTAGCCCGCTGGCTTCTGCCAGTTCGATAAACGCGGTACGCTGTTGGCCGAGCCAGCCCCAGGAGGCTAGACGGGGGCGCCCCAAGGCGTCTTGTACGGTTAACTCGCGCCGCTCGGCGCCGGTGGCGGCAATCAGGGCTTCAAGGCTGCCTTCGCCGCCATCGGCCAGTGGGCAAACCGTTAGCGTGACGGCTGGCGTTGCGCGCTTGACACCGCTGGCCATTGCCCGAGCTGCCTGTTCAGCGCTCAAGGCATCTTTAAAGCTATCGGGGCAAAGCAGTACATTCATCGCACAACCTCCATAAATGATGGTCTCTAAAACGCTGTCTTTGAAAAACGTCTGTGAAAAACAGTCTCTGAAGCGCAATCTTTGAAACACTGCCTTTGAAATACAGTCTTTGAAACACGCTATCTAAACTATTGTCCCAGTTTGCTGCTATTTAGTGATCGCTGCTGGCGAGCTTAGCGTGCTACCCGATGCCACACCAGCCATGACGACAGTTAGAGGAACTAACATGAAGATACTTACTCTGGGTATGAGTTGTCTGCTGCTGTTGGTGGGCTGTCAGACCCTACCTGATCGGCTGCCACAAGCCGATCCTGCCCCAGCGGCATCGTGTTACTTTCCTGTAGGCTCGGCAGCAGTGCCACAGGCAACAGGGAACGGGCAGGATCATGAGGCGTTGGCGCAAGAAGTGCTGGCCCAAAGTGTTGCAGTGTTGGAAGCGTGGGGCTTTGAGCTTGCTTCTACGGATATCCATTTGGGGCTAGTAAGTGCTAGTCGCCAGCGAGACCTGATTGGTTATTACGATCCTTACGATAACGCCTATGGGTACGGGCGTGGCATGCGGGTATTTGGAGGTATCGGGTTGGGTGGGCGTGGCGGTTCCAGCATCGGTTTAGGGGTTGGGACAGGGTTTGGTGGTGGCGTCGGCCAGCGGCCGGTTGAAGTCGAGCGGGTTTCGCTGTTAGTAAATGACGGTTATGTGCGCATTTCGCGGGATATTCGCCGTTATGATCACTTAAGGGATCTTCGCGAGTCCTATAGCGCTAGTAACAATGATTTTTGCCAGCGCTTCCAGGCAGCGCTATCGCAATCCTCTAGCATTGAGAGCGCGCCATGAAGAGACTTCGCTGTATGTTAATCGTCAGTGCCCTGCTGGTGTTGGCTGGCTGCGCTACCCAACAACCGGCTGAAACCCGAGAGCTTCGTTACGCTGCGTCAACAGAGCAGACATTTCGTCAGGCCGTAGAGCTGATGATGACCCAAGGGTATGTGGTCAGGCATGCGGATTTAGCCTTAGGGCGTGCGGAAGCCTCCCTTGCCCGCTGGCCGGAGTACCGATTACAGCTCCAGGTTAGCGAAGAGGGTGGCGGCAGCCGGGTACGCGTCTCAGCCCTGCGGGGAAACCAACCGCTGCCGCCCTACTTGTTGGATCCATGGCTAGTCGAGCTACAGAATAAGTTGGGAGAAGCACCGTGACAGCAGTAACACCCAGGCTTACCGATCTAAAAAGTAAAGGACGCGCCTGGCGTGGCGCGTTAGCCATTGGCTTTGCTGGACTCTGTATAAGCCCAAGCGTGTTAGCCCACCCTCACGGTTGGATAGATCTAAATGTGCGGGTGGTCACCGATGATCAGGGAGTAGTGAGCGCTCTGCATCAAACGTGGCAAATGGATCCTTTCTACAGTTTGGTGGTGTTTGAAGAGCTTCAGCAGGTGCAGGGAGCGGATCTTGCGCAGGGGCTTGACCAGTTAGGTAGTGAAATTCGCAATAACCTAGCTCAACAGCATTACTTCACTGAAGTGCGTATTGATGGCAAGCGCCAGTCTCTAGGAGAGGTAACTGAATATACAGCGCTGGAGCGCGATGGCCGCTTAACCTTTATGTTCATTTTGCCCTTGTCCTCGCCTCAGCCGCTAGCGGGCCATACGCTTGAGTACCAAGTGTTTGACCCTACCTACTACCTTGAAGTAGTGCATGACGAGGAGGACGGCTCTCCTTCTAAGCAGGCGCTCATCCTGCACGGAGAGCCAAGCTGCGAGTTAACTATCATACCTGCAGACCCTGACCCAGAGCTGGTGATGCAGGCGGCGCTGCTCGATGTTGATGAGCAAGCAGAGCCAGGATTGGGCAGGCACTTTGCCGAAACAGGACGCGTCATTTGCCCCTAGCCAGTGGCAGGGGGAGTCGTGTATAAAGTGTTACTTTATAACATTTGCTGGAGGGTGTGATGCCATTAACGCGGCACCGCATTATATGGGTAGCGCTTGGCCTTTTAGGGGCAGCGCTGATTGTTTTTGTCGTGCAGAGCAATTTTCAGGGTGCCAGTTTTCAACTGCTGTCTTGGCAGCGGGATTTACACCGTAGCTTAACGTTGGCGATTACCGAACTTTCCCGCACACCTACCACGGCTACCTGGCTATCGTTGCTGGGAGTTAGCTTCGCTTACGGCGTCTTTCACGCGGCGGGGCCGGGGCATGGTAAAGCAGTATTGGCAACTTATTTAGCCTCTCATGGAGGTGCCACCCGTCGGGCATTGGGGCTCTCCTTTGCTGCATCGCTACTGCAGGGGGTGACGGCGATTGCCATGGTGGCGGTGCTGGTACATGGGCTGGGCTGGGTTACCCGCCAAGCCATGGGAAGCGTGGTATGGGTAGAGCAGGCAAGCTTTATATTGGTAGCAATGTTAGGCGCTTGGCTATGCTGGCGAGCCATTAAGCAACTGCGCCGTGCCTACGCAGTTAGTCATCATGATGCTGTTGAGCACAGCCACCGCCACAGCCATGACCATGCGCACTGCTGTGGCGGTGCTCACCATATAGAGCCACAGCAGGCGCTTGATTGGCGCACTGCGCTTATGACTGTAGGGGCCATTGGTATGCGTCCCTGCACGGGGGCAGTACTGATGCTGGGGGCGGCAAGCCTGCTAGGGCAGTTCTATGTAGGCGTCGCTTCGGTCATCGCTATGTCCCTGGGAACAGGAATCACGGTTTCCTTTTTGGCGATTGCCAGCATTGTGGCCAGGGGGTGGGCTGCTAAGCGCCTGCAAAAACAGCGTAGCCAGCAGGTGGCCGAGAAAGTGGCTGGCTGGGTAGCGCTCACGGGCGGTGCTCTTATCATTGCGCTAGGCGTGTCGCTTTCTCTCGCAGGTGCCGCCCAGCCAGCCAGTGGACCGCTGTTAAACGACCCTGCCCCGCGGCAGGGGCCTTCGCTATTAGGCCGCTAGGGTTGTAGTGGTGCAGTACAAAACACGACATGCCTATTGGTTTAGCGTTGCGTTGAGCCCATGAATTTGAGCGAGTAGCTGCTCACGGCGCTGGCCCTGCAAGTTTAAGCTATAAGGCTCAGGCGTGCCGTTGCCCCATACAGGAGCAGGCCAGCTTGCATCATCTTGGTAACGTACTACCAAATGAAGGTGCAGCTGGCTGACGACATTGCCCAGCGTGGCTATATTGAGCTTGTCGCCGTGAAACGCGCCTTTCATTGCCTCACCAAGCGCTGTTGCCTCACGCCAAAGTTGCGCTTGGTCTTGGTTAGATAGTTCAAATACCTCGCTGACTGATGGGACTCTTGGTATCAGAATAACCCAGGGGTAGCGGGCGTCGTTCATTAACACGGCGCGGCACAGAGGTAAGTCGGCAAGGGGCAGGGTATCTGTCGCTAAGCGTGAATCGAGATCAAAGGTATCCAAAGGCGTAGTGCTCCAGGCAGCCAAGTGATGATTAGCATCATAGCAGCTGCTTATGGCGCCGATACAAGATAGGGCTGCAAACTAGGCGCAACAGGCAAAACGCTGTTACGCTAACATTACTCCTACGCGGTAACGCGGCCTAAGGAGCTTCGCTACGTTGACGGTAGGTCAACTGACTGACTTGTTAAGGAGAACACCCATGAAAAAACTCATCGCTACCAGCTTTATTTTGCTCATCACCGCAGGTGCGTTGGCGGGCTGTAATACGATGGCAGGCGCAGGACAGGACGTACAGGAAGGCGGAAAAGCCGTTCAGGATGCAGCGAGTTAATGCTCTAGATAGCGGTATTAGGCAGGGTAAGGCTATAAAAGCGGGCTGGGCATTATTGCCTGGCCCGTTTTGCGGTGGGTCACCACGGTTTAACAAGGAAGATAATGTATGGTTAACGTATTTTGCGGCTCAACGAAGAGACGGTTTGGAAGCAGCTTTGCCGTGCTGTTAGCGGCTTCATTACTGAACGCCTGTGCCAGCGGGCCCGAGCCTGTTAGTGCGCCGGCACCGCCTCCGCCCACCGTTGGCCAGAGTGAAGTAACTACCAATGGAGCTAGCTGCAATAGTGACGTCGTGAAGCACGTCATAGGCGAGCCATTTAACGACGCCAATGTCCCTCAGCTACAAAGCGAGAGCGGTGCTCGCCAAGTTCGGGTGCTACGCCCCGACAGCGTAGCCACCATGGACTACCGGGAAGATCGCCTGAATATTCACTTAGATAGTGACGATACCATCGAAGCGTTGCGCTGCGGTTAACGCAGAATTAGCACGACACAAGCGGCGGTGAGTAGGCCCATGGAAATATTGAATGCGCGCCATGCCCCGTCGCTTCTGATCCGCTGTCCAATCGCCGTGCCAAAGGCTGCCCATAGAGCAATGCAGGGCAGCGCCACTAGTTCCGCAAACCCGGCCAGCACGAGTGCGTTGAGTACTGGCTGGCCGCTCTCAGGTAGAAACCCCGCCATTAACGCCAGCCCCATTACCCAGGCCTTTGGGTTAGCAAACTGAAACATTGCCGCCTGCCAAAAGGTTAACGGCACTCCCCGCTGACTCCCTTCAAGATTAGGTGGCGGCGCGGTGGCTATTTTCCACGCGAGGTAGAGCAAGTAGGCGCTACCCACCCAGCGCAAGGTCGTTTGCACCAGAGGGAAACGCTCAAATAACACCCCGAGCCCTAGTGCGATACTGGCAAATAACAAAAAGCAGCCGCCTAAAATACCCCACATATGCGGCATAGTGCGCCGAAAGCCAAAGTTAGCCCCCGAAGCGGTTAGCATAATATTGTTAGGCCCAGGCGTTAGCGTCATCGACATCATAAAAAGCGCAGCAGGGCCAAGAATTAACCACTCGTTACTCATAACGACCCTTCCAGCGTTGGCGACGCACCTGCTCTTTGAGCATCTCGATAATGTCGTAGAGCACCTGCTCGGTGACGTGGGCGCTGCCTTCATCGACGGTTAGCCAGCTTTCGAAGCCGCTTTCTGCAGTCTTTTCAACGAGCTGGCGGAATTCAGTCGAGTGAATACCCAGTGCCAGCTCATCTACAAGGCGCTGCGCTACCCCGCTGAGCGATGCCTGCATGGCATTGGATGCCGTTTGCCCCATGGGTAGGCGGTGCAGCTTTTGGATTTCAGGGCTTTCCCGCAGGGTGCGGCTTACCAAGTCATCAATAGCCTTCATAATGGCGGTGCGATTCTGTTGATAGGCTTGACCGACCGTGCCTTCTAGACGTTGAGCAATTTCGTGAATGAGCTGGTCTTTACGGGGCATGATAACCCGGTCGATGACTTGCTCGGTGAGTGAGTCGCTGGCAACAATCTGCTGTTGCACATTGCCTAATAGGCGCAGGGCAATCCGATCGGAGAGTTCTTCCAACAGAATATCGTAGTATTTGGCGGCAAACTGATAGCTCTTCCAGCGGGTGACGTCGATTAACCTCAGTCGGTGCAATCTATTCAGTAGCGACACCACCCTCAGGACACGCAGCCAGCGGAAACCGCTTAGCGGAATACAGCCAAGCACGTCGTACCAATGAACAAAGGGGTAGAAAAACCAGCGGTGGTAGCGCCGTTCGGCAATGGCTACCGCCCAGCCCAGCAGTACGTCGGCCACAAAAAAAGCCACAAAATAGAGATCAATAACCGTAAAGCGGCTGTGAATTGTTGTGTCGTAGAAATCGTGAAAACCGGGTGCAATGGAGGCGATCGCTTGGTTGATCGTGTCAATTAGGAACAGTGAATCAAACAGCAGCAGGCTCAGGTTAATAATAACCGCCGCAAGAATTAAAAAATCCCAGCCGATATGCGCATACTCAACGGCTTTAGGCAGGTGTGGGTAGCGCTCCCTGGCGGGCATGAAGACTCCTTGTCATCGCATTAATGAGGTAACAGTAGGCTAGTGGTTTAGCTGATGATGCTGCTGCGTTAACAGCTCTTCCTTTTCTGCCTGTTTGCGCAGCTTTTTTCGCAGGGCTGCTTTGTCATAGCGAAGTTTTTGCAGTGATGTTTCCAGCGCTAAAGGCGGTACTTTGGCGGGCTTTCCGTCGGCATTGACCGCCACCATGGTGAGATAGCAGCTATTGGTGTGGCGAATCAGCTTCTGGCGAATATCCTCTGCCACGACTTTAACCCCTACCTCCATAGAGGAGCGCCCTACATGGTTGACGCAGGCTAAAAAGGTCACCAGTTCGCCCACGTGGATAGGCTGCTTAAAAAGTACCTGATCCACGGAAAGTGTGACCACATAGTGACCTGAATAGCGGCTGGCGCAGGCGTAGGCCACTTCATCAAGCTTTTTAAGAATAGCACCGCCATGCACTTTGCCACTGAAATTAGCCATATCCGGCGTCATTAGTACGGTCATGGAGAGTTCATGCTGGCCGGGCAGGGCGCTATGTTCAAGGTTGGGCGTTTCAGACATAGAAAAACCTTACGGGCTGAAAAGGCCCGCCCAATTGGGCGGGCGGTGGATGTGGGCAGGTCCGTTTTAGCTAATCTCTAATCTCTAATCTCTAATCTCTAACCTCTAACCTCTAACCACAGGTGTTAGCACGTCGTGCTTAACATCTAGAACTTACCGTTAAAACTGACAGCAAGATCTGCCAGCAAGAGCTTAGAACCAGACTAAGCCAACGGAAATAATAATGCCGGTAATAAACAGCTGAATCAGGCAGAAGCCCATAATGTCTTTGGCTTTTAAGCCCGCAATCGCCAGTACCGGTAGCGCCCAGAAGGGTTGCAGCAGGTTGGTCCAGGCATCACCCCAGGCAACGGCCATGGCAACACGGGAAATATCGGCCCCTAACGCTTCCGCTGCCGGTAGCATAACCGGTGCTTGTACCGCCCACTGGCCACCACCGGAAGGTACAAACAGGTTAACAATCCCGGCGCTAAGGAACGACCAGAACGGCAGCGAAGTGGCGGTAGCAAAAGAGACTAGCCACTCTGACATGCTTTGTGCCAAACCCGACTGCACCATAATTGCCATAATGCCAGCGTAGAACGGGAACTGAATCACGATACCCGCCCCGCCTTTAATCGCTTCATTTAGGCTGTTAAGCAGGTTTCGTGGCGTACGATGCAGCACAATGGCTAAGAATAAAAACAGGAAGTTGACGATGTTTAGGTTTAAGCCGCCGTCACGTAGTAAGAAGTGGTCAAGCAGGAACAGCAGTCCCGGTACGCCTACTAACAGGGCCAGCGGGATGCTGTTTTCGAGCTTTTCTGCCGGACGGGTAATACGGCCTTGCGTTTCTGGTTCATCGTCGAGCAGCTTGGTATCAATATAAACGCTGTCTTTTTCATCTGGCAGCATCATGCGGTTGACGAGCGGAACCGCGATAAACAAGCAAAGCACAATGGCTAAATTAAAAAAGGCAAAAATGGTGGAGCTAGTGCTTATCACCCCGATCTGGTCAGCGGAGAAGTGGCCCTCGGTCGCGATAGTGAGCGGCACTGAACCGGCTAGACCGCCGTGCCATACCACAAAACCTGAGTACGCACTGGCGACCAGTAAGCGGTAGTCGACGCGAATCACGCGGGCCAACTCTTTCGCAAACAGGGCACCGACCACCAGCCCAAAACCCCAGTTAATCCAGCTGGCAGCAAGCGACACCAGGGTGACTAAGATAATAGCGCCACCCGGGCTTTTTGCGGTGCTGGCAATTTTTTGCAGAAAGCGTTTGATAGGGGGGGAGCTGGCCAGCATAAAGCCTGTCACTAACACCAGCAGCATCTGCATGGAGAAGGTGAGTAGGTTCCAAAAACCGTCGCCCCACATGCGCAGAACGGCCAAGGGTGTCTGGCGCTCTACGGCAATGGCAGCAACCGCTGCGATCAGCGTTAATATCAGTACAAAAATATAGGGGTCAGGCAAATAGCGCTCGACCAGTTTAACCGCTGGCTTGGATATGAATTTTAGCATGGGATGCTCGCTATAATCGTTATTAGGAAGTGCGACGCTAATATACGTGGGCGTGCCGTGTTTTTCATCTCTCGCTGGGCAGCATACACCGGCGCCTAAAATTACGTTAGCGCAGTCAGAGCCGAGCGAGCGTTGCAGGCTTCAACGGTCGCTTAATTAAGGGGATTCCGCGCGCCAGCGAGTCTGACGATAGTGGCAATAATAGCCGATAAGCACGGCAGAGCGCGCCAAGGTAAAGAGGGTGAAGGCGAGCCAAAGGCCGTGGTTGCCTAGCCCCTGGGTCAACCACCAGGTAGGCAGGTAAATAGCCAGGCCAATGAAAATGCTGTTGCGCATTTCACGCACGGCAGAGGTGCCGATAAATACCCCGTCAAGCAAGTAACTCCATACGGCCAGTAGGGGCATGGCGACCATCCAGGGTAAGTAAATAGCCGCAGTGCTACGAACCTCGTCGAGCCCTGTGAGCAGTGCAATGAGGGCGTTACCGCCTACGGCGAAGGCCAGCGTTGCTACGGCGGCGGTCCAGAAAGAGAATCGGGCGGTAGCACGCACCGTGTTGGCAAACGCCTGCCAGTTGCGCCGCCCGTAGTCGCGGCCCACCAAGGACTCTGCTGCGTGGGCAAAGCCATCCAGTGCATAGCTGGTGAGCATAATAAACTGCAGCAGTACGGCGTTGGCGGCGAGCACCGTGTCGCCCTGGCGCGCTCCCTGGGCGGTAAAGAAGGCCATGGCAAACAAAAGGCCTAGGGTGCGCACAAAGAGGTTAGCGTTGACGTTGAACAGCGCCGAGTAAGCCGATAGCACCAGCAGCCGCTGGCGCTGAAAGGTGCCCTCTAAATGCCCCAGCTGGTGCAGCACTAAAACGGCGCCAAACGCGAGGGCGCTATAATCAGCAATCACACTGGCCAGCGCAACACCGTTGCTGGTCATGCCTAGCCCGATCACAAACCATAGGTCGAGCACGATATTAACGCTGTTGGTGAGCAGCAAAATCATCAGCGTGACTCGAGAGTTCTGCTGGCCTAAAAACCAGCCCAAAATCGCGTAGTTAGCCAGCACTGCTGGCGCTGACCATAGGCGGATTTCGGCATACTCCCGGGCCAGCGGTGTTGCTGCTTCGCTGCCGTCTAGCAGCCAAAGTCCTAACGAAATAAGCGGCGAACCCAGTACGATGAGTAGTGTGCCAATAACACCCGCCATGATCAGCGATTGACCTAGTAGGTTGCGCACATCACTGTCGCTTTCGCGGCCTATGGCCTGGGCGACCAGCCCCGTTGTGCCCATGCGTAAAAAGCCAAAGCCCCAATAGAGGAAGCTAAATAGCGTAGCGCCGAGGGTGACCCCGGCGAGATAGCGCGAGTCGGGCAGATGCCCAACCACGGCGGTATCCACCAGCCCCAGTAGGGGGACGGTGATATTGGAGAGGATGATTGGCCAGGCGAGGGTCCAAATACGCACGAGGCGGCGTTAGGCAGCGGTGATAATGCGGTACTTCTCCATTAGCTGCTCTTGGGTCTCGGCGCGTTCTGGATCCAGGGGAATACAGTCTACCGGGCAGACTTGTTGGCACTGCGGCTCATCAAAGTGCCCCACGCACTCGGTGCACAGGTTCGGGTCGATGACGTAAATCTCTTCGCCTTGAGAAATCGCGTCATTGGGGCATTCGGGCTCGCAGACGTCGCAGTTAATGCATTCGTCGGTGATCATCAGGGCCATGGGCATACCTCACGAATGGCTGGCTACTCGGGTAGGCCAATACCCGAGTGTTTTACTCAACAATGTCGATAGCTATGTAGTGTAATGCTTACGCAGCGCCTCTGCGACCTGCGGGTGAACCAGCGGTGAAATATCGCCGCCCAGCTTGGCGATTTCTCGCACGATGGTCGACGAGATATACGAGTTCTCTACCGCCGGGGTGAGAAATACGCTCTCAAGCTCGGGGTTTTGGGCGCGGTTCATATTCGCCAGCTGCAGTTCGTACTCAAAGTCTGAGACCGCGCGGAGGCCGCGCAGAATAATTGTCGCCCCTTGCTCGTGCATCATGGTGGTCAACAGTGATGAAAAGCCGATGACCTCCACGTTAGGCAGCGACGCGCAGACGGTTCTGGCCAGCGTAATACGCGCCTCAAGGTCTAGGCTAGGCCGTTTGCCAGGGCTTTCGGCCACAGCGATAACGACCTTATCGAACATCCGCGCGCCGCGCTCAATCAGGTCGAAGTGGCCATTGGTAATGGGGTCAAAGGTGCCTGGGTAGACCGCGATATTAACGCGTTGGGCGATCATTCCGGTGCCTCCTCGTCAAGCTGGCCGAAAGGGTTGTCAGCGGTAAGCGAAACCGCCTGAGCATAGCCTGGGATATGAATGCGGTCGGCGTGGATCTCAAGCTCAGGGCCTTCTAGTACGGCCTCGCCGAATTGGTAGCGGGGGGCGAAGTGCCCCTTATCTGCCTGGGCCAAATAGGCAGCTGCGTTGGCTCTTACCGTCTCGCGCCGGGTCTTCCAGGCATCAATGGCAGCGCTGCCATGGCGCTTAGTCAGTAGCCGCTCGGTGACTTCAGGCGATAACACAACGCCGGTTGCATTGTTGCCACCAAACCCTTTGGCATTAATAAAGGCTGCATCCGCCTTAAACGCTTGAGGGGTAGTGGAGAGCCGCAGCCGGTCGGCGTAAACATCGTCGGCCACCGCATCCAGCGTTGGAATGCCCGGTAGCAAGCCGTGGGCAAAACTGCCCAGCGCGCTTGCCAACTGGTCACCCGCCGCAGAGCCTTGAGAGTGGCCGATAAACGCTTTAATCGCCACAATTGGCCAATCGCTTATGCCATTAGCCCGAGCGATTTCATCAAGCACGTGGGATTCGGTTACGCGGTTTTTCGGCGTGCTAGTGCCGTGTGCGTGCAGAAAGGTGCGCTCTTTGAGTGCTTTATCCCCTAGCATGTCTTTCACTAATGCGACGGCTTTGCCCAAGGTGATGTAGTTGCCAATGCCGGGCGCAGAGATTGAGCGCTTAAAGCCGTCGGCATTGACGAAGACATCTGGCACGGCGCCTAAAATGTCTGCGCCTAGCTCAAGGGCAAGCGCGTCGTCCATTAGCAGCACGAACTGGCTAGCTTCCGCCATGGTAAAGCCGCAGTTGCGGGCAAATGGACGGCAGGCGCGCTGGTAGTCAGCATCGGTGAGTAGCTCCAACGCGTCCAGGGCTTTGAGGCTTGCGTCATCCGCCAGCGCCCCCATTGCACGGAAACCTTCAATGATTTCAGGCGTAATCGGCGCGTCGGCTGTGCCGACCATCACCACCCGTCGGCGGCCTGAGCGAATGTCATCAATGCCCAAGCGCAGGTTATAAAGAAAACTGGCACAGGCACCCAACGCTGCGCCAGTACTGCCTACGCTGCCGAGTACATAGGCATTGAGGAAGTCGGCGGGCATCTGACCATAGCCCAGTGGCATCTGCTTGGAAGTGGCGCGCTGGCCACTGACCAAACTTTTTAGCAGTCCACCCCAACCTTGGTCATCTAGCTGGCCAATGGAGTTGCCGGCATATACCGCAATATGGTCGGGGTTTAGCTGCTGGCGTAGGTCTTCCCACGATAGCCCGCTGGCGCCTAGGCAGTCGCTGGCGCCAAATACGGCCATCGATAGCCCACGAGGGTGGTGCACGCTGCGGTAAAGGCTTGCGGGATCAAAGCCACTGGGCAGTTGCGCGGCGGCGCGTACTTTGGGCTCATGGGCATCGGGCAGCAGTACGTCAAGCGTTCCTGCGGGCACGGTCACTTCGACTTCCCGAGCATCAATATCCGTTATTTGCCAGTGGGCAGGTAGGTTTTCGGGAAGCTGACGTCGGCGCAGCGTGAAGCGCAGCGGCTCTGCTAGCACCATGCTTGCCGGGCGGTTGGCAGGTAAGCCGGGTGCGAGAAAGCGCGGGTCTTCATTGCGGCGGATCAGGGTGTGGTTAAGCACCTGCTCGCGCAGCGTAAGCGCTGGGTCGTTTAGGGGCTGGCCTGTACTGTCTTGCCAACCGTTCTCAGAATGTTCAGCAAGGCGCATAAGCGCTGCCAAGCCTTCCAATGTTTGGCGCTGCTGGTCAGCTGGAAGAGCATCAAGTACGGTGCGGCGGAAGGCCTGGTGGCCCGAGGTTCTGCCGGCGGGATTGATGCCGCCCATGCCGACAATCACCGGTAAGTGTGACAAGCCGGGTTCCTCGTGGTGCGGTGGTTGTTAGTAACAGTTATTGGCAAATGCACAACCGAAAAGCTGTTCATTCACACTTAATAAGTAGCTCGAGAGTGATCATAGCACCGGGCGTGCAACGGCGTCATGCCGGACGCGCCGGAGACTGCTAGAATCACGCCTTTTCCAGCAGGGGGTGGCATGCAGCATAATTCGCGACCGGTAGTTTCTAATCAGCCAGGCCCGCATCACGATTTGACTCGTCGAGTGGCCCGTGCGCTGGCGAACCCGCTGCGCAAACCCATTGCAGCCCATACCCAGCAAGCGTTTGAAGAGGTTCAAGCCTGGTATCAACAGCGTCAAGCGCCGCTGATTTTAGACGCAGGCTGCGGTGTCGGGTTATCCACCCGCCGTTTGGCTGAACGCTTTCCCCAGCATGCTGTTATTGGTGTTGACCGTAGCGAGGATCGCCTAGGGCGTGACCACGGTGACTTGCCCGCTAATGCGCGGTTGGTGCGGGCGGATTTAGTCGACTTTTGGCGCTTGGCCGAGCGGGCAGGTTGGGCGCCTGAGCGCCACTACCTGCTTTATCCCAACCCTTACCCGAAAGCGGCACACTTAAAAATGCGCTGGCACGGGCACCCCGTGTTACCTACCTTGTTGGCGCTAGGCGGCGCGTTGGAAGTGCGTTCTAACTGGCCGCTTTATGTAGAAGAGTTCGCCCTGGCGGTGGCTCAAGTGACGGGACGACAGGCAGCGGTTAGTGTGTTTTCCCCCAACGGTGACTATTTGACCCCTTTTGAAGCCAAGTACGATCAAAGTGGTCAAGCGCTATGGCGTTTATGCATTGAACTGGAGCGGACATGACCTTTGTGTTTCTAACGCTGGCGATCATGGCAGAGGTGATGGCAACCAGCGCGCTAAAAGCATCAATGGGGTTCACACGCCCCCTCCCTAGCCTGCTAGTAGTGGTAGGCTACGGCGTAGCGTTTTATCTACTGAGTTTAGTACTACGAACACTGCCGGTGGGTATTGCCTACGCCATTTGGGCGGGCCTGGGGATTGTGCTGGTTACCCTGGTAGGCATAGTGGCCTTCGGTGAAAAACCTGATTTACCTGCAGTCATTGGCATTAGTCTGATTGTGGCCGGTGTGGTCACGCTGCAAGTTTTCTCCAAAATGAACGTGCATTGAGGTAGCTGAACGTGACGTACTGTATGGGTAAATACCGTGTTAAGAGCCGAGCTAAACGCTCGCGTACTTCACCTGCGGGCTGGCTGCGGGCGATGATTGTAGCCAGCGTCGCCACCGCTACCTTGGGTGTTAGTAGCGCGCTTTTTGCCGACTTTAGCCGCTTAGGTCAGCTGCAAAATAAAGGCTTTTCGATCAGTGCTGAAGCACGCCTACTAGATGTGGATGCCGGCAGTAATGACTTGCTGGGAAGCCTTAACCCCGAACGTCAGCTCTCTCCCGCGTCGGTTACTAAAGCGTATCTGGCGGCAGCGGCGCTTAATCGCTATGGCCCTCAACACCGCTTTACCAGCCAACTGGTGAGCGCGGGCACTGTTGATAGCGGCGTGCTGCGCGGCGACCTTGTATTTGAAGGCGGCGGTGACCCTGGCCTGACCACAGAGGATTTATGGCGCCTTGTGCAGCGCCTTCAGCTTTCTGGGGTGCGCGAAGTTGACGGTGCGCTGGTGATTAGTCAGTGGCGCTTTGGCCCAGTGGAGTGCCTTACCACCGACCGCTGTAACGCGCGTACCCGGGTAGCGAATGCTTACAGTGCTCCGCTTACCTCTGCTGGGGTTAACTTTGGCACCTGGTGTGTCAATGTAGCGCCGGCTAATAGCGCAGGAGAGCCCGCCCGTGTGGGGCTATGTGACAGCCCGCAACCGTTGATTGCGATCGATAATCAAGTGGTGACGCGGCCAGCCAATAGCGGTACGGAAATTAGCGCTGAACGTATTACCGATGAGCGCGGCGATGTGATGCGCCTGACGGGGCAAATCTCGACCAATGCTGCTGCCAGGGATGTCTACCGTGGTGCAGGGGACGCTGCAGAAAAAACCGCCCAAGTACTGCTGAGCATGCTAAACCAGGCGGGAATTACGGTACGCGACCCTTGGCGGGTCAGCAGCACGCGGCCCGCCGGCGCGCAGCGTTTAGCGGCGGTGGATAGTATGCCGCTGCAGGAACTGCTGCTGCGCACCATGAACTACTCCAATAACTACATGGCCGACGTGCTGGCGCTTAACTTAGTGGAAACACCCCAGGCACAGCTGCGGCAAGCGGGGCAAGCCATCGAAGCCTACGCCCAGAGCTTGCCAGGGCACGGCCCACTGACGTTTTCCAGCGGCAGCGGTTTAACCACCGACAACCGCACCTCGGCCCAAGGCGTGAACGTGATGTTGGAGGATATGTTTCACCAAAGCGCGCTGTTCCCAAGCTTTGTGGCGTCTTTTCAATCCCCTGCCAACGGCGTAATGCGTTTTATACGCCGAGGCTCACCGACCTTCCAGAACAACGTTATGGTTAAAACCGGTACGCTAAACCAACCCTTTGCGGTGCGTGCCATTGCTGGGTATTTCCGTACCGCCCAGGGGCGATGGGGCGTTTTTACTGTGTTAGTGAACGGCAGTGGTAGCACCCCTTATCTTAGTTGGTCTGAGGTGCTCGACCCACTGTCGCTGGATTTGGACGCAATGATACTGGCTAACTAATGATGAATTATTTGCAGGGTGGGGAGCGTGCATGAAGCCAAGGCATACCGGGTTAACCCATTTAATGCATTCCACACGCTATTCGTGGAAAGGCCTTAAAGCCGCATTTAGAAACGAAACCGCCTTTCGTCAAGAGGTAGTGATTACTGCCGTATTACTACCTTTAGCGTGGTGGATCGCAGACACGTCAATCAGTTGGCTGCTGCTGGTAGGCAGCCTGTTTCTGGTACTGATAGTGGAGCTGCTTAATAGCGCCGTTGAAAACGTGGTCGACCGTATAGGGACCGAGCATCATGAACTTTCAGGGCGGGCGAAGGATATAGGCTCTGCAGCGGTGATGCTTTCGCTGATAATGGCGGGGCTAACATGGGGCGTGCTTGGCTGGCAGAAATTCTTTGGCTAAGGTTTTGATAGTTTAAATAATAATTTAAAACGCTTGTTAGCGAGGTAGTTATGCAATTGAACGATGCGTTTTTACCTAGAGAAGTGCTGCCGTCGCCGCTTAAGCCGATTGCACAAAAAGCGTGGCAACGGCTGAGTGAGTCCCTGAGTCAAGCAGATAATGTGGCGGAAATGACCAAGCAGCCGCTGCCCTCTAGCATCTGGGAGGCGCTTTCTGTGCCACGTCGGGAAGCCCTTGCCAAGGTACTTAGCGTATCGACATTTGCCTTAGACACCTTAACGCGCTTTCCTCACTGGCTGGTGGAGCTGGACGTTGCCGGTGAGCTTGATGCTGCACCGAGTAAAGATGCCCAGGCGCGCTGGTTGGAAGAAGCGCTGGAAAATGCTGACGATGAAGAGGCGATGCACGGCGTTATTCGCCGTTTTCGTCGTGCCCGAATGCTGGGTATTGTTTGGCGCGACCTTAATCGCCCCGCTGGCTATAGCATGTGGGATACCGCCCAATCAGTATCGTGGTTAGCGGAAGTCTGTATTGAAGCCGCGTTGGCGTGGCTAGAGCACTTCTACGCGCCACGTTGGGGGCTGCCAGCCCCACGGAATGACGGCGACCCCCAGCGGCTGGTGGTGCTGGGGATGGGTAAGTTAGGGGCCGGTGAGCTGAATTTATCCTCGGATATCGACCTGATTTTCGCATTCCCCGAAAAAGGCGAAACCGAAGGGGGGCGTAAGCCCCTAGCGCATCAGGAGTACTTCACCAAGCTTGGGCAGCGCTTGATCGCCGCGCTGGATGCCATGACTGCCGACGGTTTTGTCTTTCGAGTCGACATGCGTCTGCGCCCCTTAGGCGATGGCGGTCCCTTAGTGGGTAGTTTCTCCATGCTCTCCAGCTACTATCAAGACCAGGGCAGGGAGTGGGAGCGCTACGCCATGCTAAAAGCGCGCCCCGTTGCCGGCGATTTAGAAGCGGGCGATGAGCTTTTAGCAAGCCTTCGGCCGTTTGTTTACCGCCGCTACCTGGATTTTGGTGCGATTGAGTCGCTGCGCGAGCTAAAAGCGATGATTAATCGCGAAGTTAAGCGCAAAGGTATGCAGAGCAATATCAAGCTGGGGCCGGGCGGCATACGTGAGGTAGAGTTCGTGGTTCAGGCGTTCCAGCTTATTCGCGGCGGCCGGGATACCGAGCTTCAGGTGAGTTCGCTAAAAACAGCGCTGAACCGCCTTCCGGCATTAGGGCTATTACCTCAAGGCGTGGTCGACGAACTGCTGCCGGATTACGCCTTCCTGCGGGATGTGGAGCATGTTCTCCAGGCACTCGAAGACCGCCAAACCCAAATGCTGCCAACCGATGACGTTGACCGGGAGCGCGTGGCCTTCGCCATGGGGCATGAAGATTGGCCAGGGCTAGTGGCACAGCTAGATGAAGTGCGCCAGCGGGTGCGTCAGCACTTTGATGCGGTGATTGCTGACCCCGAGGAGGACGTTGAAGAGGGCAGCGACGAATCAAGCCTTAGCCTAGATCAATGGCGCTTAATCTGGCGTGGTGAGCTAGAGCATGAGGAAGCGCTTGCCCCCTTGGCTGAGGCTGGCTTCAAAGAGCCTGAAAAAGTGCTCAAGCGTCTGCATAGTCTCTACCACTCCCGCCAAGTGCAGAGCATGCAGCGTATTGGTTTTGAGCGTCTGGATGCCCTGATGCCGCTACTGCTGGATGCCGTGGCGGAGAGTGAAACGCCGGATACCGCGCTTGCCAGAGTGCAGCCGTTGATTGAGTCAGTGTTGCGCCGCACAGCATACCTAGCTCTGCTGCGCGAAAACCCCCATGCGCTTGAGCATTTAATGCGCCTGTGTTCGGCAAGCCCATGGATTGCCGAACAGCTGGCCCGCTACCCGATTCTGCTGGATGAGCTGCTCACCCCAGAAACGCTCTATACCCCCGCAGACAAAGAACGCCTTGCCGATGAACTGCGCCAAACCCTAAACCGGCTGCCGGAAGACGATGATGAGGCTCAGCTAGAAGCGCTGCGGGTATTCAAACACGCGCAAATGCTTCACGTTGCCGCTTCTGATGTGGCGGGAACCCGCCATCTCATGAAAGTAAGTGATTACTTAACCTATATCGCTGAAGTGATTTTAGATGCGGTACTGGCCATGGCATGGAAACACGTTACCCGTAAGCACGGGGTTCCTAAAGGGCTTAATGCTCAAGAACCCGCGTTTTTGATTATCGGCTACGGCAAGCTAGGAGGGATTGAGCTTGGCTACGGCTCTGATCTGGACCTGGTGTTTCTCCATGACAGCGATGGTAAGGGCAGTACTGATGGCCCTAGGCCGGTGGATACGCCGGTGTTTTTTGCTCGCTTGGGGCAGCGTATTATCCACCTATTAACGGCGGTCACTCCGGCTGGCAGCCTCTACGAAGTAGACATGCGCCTACGTCCTTCAGGCAACGCCGGGTTGCTGGTAACGTCGCTTGCCGCCTTCGCCGAGTATCAGCGCCAAAATGCCTGGACCTGGGAGCATCAGGCCCTGGTACGCGCCCGGGTAGTTGCCGGGAGCACAGCCTTAGCAGAAGCCTTTGATAAAGTGCGTGGCGATATCCTTTGCCGCGAGCGAGACCGTGAAAGCCTACGCGGTGATGTGGTCAGTATGCGCCATAAAATGCGCGACCATTTAGGCACGAAAGGGCCAGGGGCAAGAGGGCAGGCGACGGCAGATGCTGCGAGTGATGATGAGACAGCGCAGTTTGACTTGAAGCACGACGCTGGCGGCATGGTGGATATCGAGTTTCTCTGCCAGTACGCCGTGCTGGCGCTGGCGCATCAAACACCGTCGCTAATTACGTACAGCGATAATATACGAATTTTAGAAACCCTCTCGGCGAGTGGGCATATCTCTCAAGCAGAGGCTGATCAGCTACGTGAAGCCTATCTGGCTTACCGAAGCCGCACCCACCGCGTCGCGTTGACGGGAGAAAAAAACACCGTGAAAGCAGGCGAGTTTAAAGACCCGCGCGAATTTGTTATTGCACTTTGGCAGCGTTTTCTAGAGACATGATTGGCGGCCTAGCACTTTTTAAGTAGCATCAGCAGGGGAGTTAGCCTGATAACAAATTATTCCGAATAACGATAAGGAACACTGCGATGCTGGCACTGCGCGACGTGACTGTTCGCCCGGAAGTGACGCATTTATGACAGGGCATATTCTTGCAACGCTGCTGCCGGTGTTTCTTATTGCGGGTTGTGGTGCGGCTTATGGGCGCTTCCGCACGCCGGATATTAGAAGTCTCAATACCCTCAATATGGAGCTTTTTGTACCGCTTTTGGTCTTTGCGGTACTCGCCGACCGCCAGGCGCCGTTGGCAGATTATGCATGGCTTGCCACCGCCGCGGTGGCCGTTGTTTTAGGCTCTGGGCTGCTGCTGTGGCCCGTTGCTAAATGGCTGACGCTGGACTTAAAAGTATTCCTGCCGCCGATGATGTTTAACAACTCGGGCAATATGGGGGTGCCGCTGCTGGTGCTCGCTTTTGGGCCAGAAGCGCTTCCTGCGGCGGTTGTGGTGTTTATCGTCGAAATGCTTCTCCACTTCTCGGTAGGGCTTTATATGCTCGACCCGCGCACGTCGCTGTGGCGGCTGCTGCGCATGCCGATTGTCGCGGCTAGCGTAGCGGGTTTGGCGTTTAACGTGGGTGGGGTGCCGCTCCCCAGCTGGCTGCTGGAAGCGATGCACATGCTGGGAGGGGTGTGTATACCATTGATGCTGTTTGCGCTGGGCGTACGCTTACTAGAGATTGACTTTAGTGACTGGCGCACGGGGCTTCTGGGCGCGGTGCTTTGCCCGCTCTCCGGCGTCGTTATTGCGCTACCGCTCATGTGGTTGTTGCCCCTTAACCCGCTACAAACTGCGGTATTGCTGGTGTTTGCAGCGCTACCCCCAGCGGTGCTTAATTACTTGGTCGCCGAGCAGTACAAATTGCAGCCACAGAAAGTGGCGTCGTTGGTACTGATTGGTAACTTGGGTAGCTTGATCGTGATGCCATTGACGCTGGCTGCGGCGTTTGCCTGGATTTATGCGCCGCTTTAATAGCGACGCTTTAAAGCCAGGTATTAACACGCTGAGTATGAATATGGCGACAAAATAGATCGCGCGTGGTCAGAAGACGCGCTAATAAAAAGCGTGGTGTTCGCAACGAGTGAAACGTTAGCGACGATGAGTTTCGTCTTTAACTTCATAACTGCCTTCAAGCGCATCATATTGATTGGGCTGATGCCGCGAACTAGCATAACCACTACCGATATCCTGCGCTTGGTCAGCACGCATTTGCTCCATTCGCTTTTTCATCTTATGGCGAACAAAAGGCATCATTGCCCAGCCAATCAGCAAGAAGAACAAGCCGAGCAGCACGCCAACAATCATCAAGGCGCCAAACGCAAGCCAAGTGAGCAGTAGCTTTAAATTGCCCAGTAAGCCTGTAGGCTGCGTTTGAGTTGCCCTCGCACGCCATTGATTGGCAGCCTGCCAAGCAGCGTTACGTTGGTCACGATTCATCTGTGGCATGTAAGCCTCCATCGTTCATTTGCCTCATTGGAACATAGAGGCGCTATCAAGTTCACTGCTAGATGATCCACCCATCAGCACACATGCGATTGCGATGCTCAAATGTTAGGATTTACCTATACGTGCCAGACAGATGTGCATAATGCTTATCTAATAAGGAGGTTCTATGACAAGTCATGGAGGAAAGTCGGTGTTTGTCGCGTCAGCGATTATCATTTTCGGCTTAGTTGTAGTGGGGGCCGCTTTTCCTGTGGGCTTTGGTAATGCGGCGGAATCGGCATTAGCCACGGTGACTGAGCTGTTCGGTTGGTTTTATCTCTTCTCGGTATTTGGCTTTGTCATCTTTTTATTCGGATTAGCGCTGAGCAAATACGGCAAAGTGCGCCTTGGGCCCCAAGATAGCACCCCAAACTACACGTTTTTCTCCTGGATAAGCATGCTGCTGGCCGCGGGGTTTGGTGTGGGCTTAGTGTTTTACGGCATGGCAGAACCCATGAGCCACTATATCAACCCGCCCTATGGGGATATGCCTGCTGAAACCGAAGCCGCCGCGCGATATGCCATCCAGTACAGCTATTTTAACTGGGGCATTCATCAATGGGCTGCCTTCGCCGTGGTGGGTTTAATCATTGCCTATTTTCAGTTTCGTAAAGGGCAGGCGGGGCTTGTCTCCTCGGTGCTTTCATCGGTCACTGCAAAGCATCCCCGGGTTCGCCCTTACGCTTCCTGGTTGGATGTGTTTGCCGTCGTTGCCACGGTGATGGGGGTGGCGACCTCTCTTGGGTTAGGTGTTCTGCAAATGAACGGCGGCCTTAACGCGGTCTTCGGCCTACCAGAGAATGGCTTTTGGCAGTTTGTTATTCTCTTTGTGATGTTCTGTGCCTATATGCTTTCTACGTGGTCGGGGCTTGATAAAGGGATTAAGCGGCTGTCGAATTTAAATATGATCCTGTGTATTGGCTTAATGCTCTATGTGCTGGTAACGGGGCCGACCATTGCCATTCTTGAAACCATTACGCTTGGCATTGGTGATTACCTACAAAACTTCATCGGTATGAGTCTCCGTATTTCACCTTATAGCGATAATGAGTGGGCCAGTAGCTGGACAATTTTCTACTGGGCCTGGGTCATTGCATGGTCGCCGTTTGTTGGCACTTTCATTGCCCGTGTTTCCCGTGGTCGGACTATTAAAGAGTATGTATTTGGCGTATTACTGGTTCCACCGCTGCTGGCCTGCCTATGGATGGGCGTATTTGGCGGTGCCGCGCTGCACATGGAGCTAAGTGGCGACAACGTGGGGCTTGCCGCTGCCACCCAAGCGAATATCACTGTTGCCCTGTTTGAGATGTTCGAGCTAATGCCTTTCTCAAACGTGCTATCGGTCGTGGCGATGCTGCTGATCTTTATTTTCTTGGTAACCTCGGCGGATTCAGCGTCCTATATCGTGGCGCAAATGACGGATAACGGCTCGATCAATCCGCCGTTGTATAAACGAGTGATCTGGGGGGTATTAATTGCCGCTATCTGCTTCACGCTTATTGTGGCGGGCGGCTTATCAGGGCTGCAGTCGGCTGCAGTGCTTTCGGCACTACCGTTTACGTTTATTCTGTATATGATGATAGTAGTGCTAATACGTGAGCTGCGGGCCGACCGTAAAGCGATGCTGACCCAGCTCTATCGCCGCCATGGTGAAACGCCGGTTGGCGCAGACGCGTTTGAAGCCGAACAGTTGGGTGAAGAGGAGCGTTTACGGCGCTCGCCAAACGTCATCAATCGGCGCATCAATAGCTAGTCCTTAATAACCAGCCTCACTTGTGGGAGAGCGCACACATGGAACGAGCGTGCTAATGGCCCGGCAAGTACGTCACGGCGCAACGCGCCGGTCGTCTAAAAACGTGGCGTTTGACCGCTGGCTAGATCGGGTTGTCACCGTTGCTGTTGTGACTTCCATAGTGATCGGGTTAGCTGCCGTTGTTGCGCACTGGCTTTTGTGAAAACTGTCTGTTGTGAATACCGAACGTTGCAACGACTAACGCCCGGCCTAGCCGGGCGTTAGTCGTTGATTGTGCTCGAGCGGCAGTCCGTTGCCTGTCCCCCCCCTTTAGAGAGAGTCATCAATGCTGCCTGCTACTGCTGCACCGGTTGCTTCCTATGCATCGCGCCGCGAAATTTTTGGCTGGGCGATGTTCGATTTTGCCAATCAGGCCTATACCTTACTTATTATTACCGTTGTTTTTGGCGAGCTATTTACCACGGTGATTGTAGGCGACCGGGGAGACGGTTTTCGGCTTGCCAACTTTCTATGGAGTTTAGGGCTGGCCATCAGCTATTTGATGGTAGTAATAACAGCCCCATTGTGCGGTGCGGTGATGGACTACCGTGCTGAAAAAAAACGCTTTTTGCTCATTAGTTATCTTGCCACGGTGATGACGACTGCGATGCTCTATTTTGTGGAGCCAGGCTTTGTTGTGGCGGGGCTACTGCTAATTGTGCTCTCTAACTACGCGTACTCCATGGGAGAGTCCTTTATTGCAGCTTTTTTACCAGAGCTTGGGCCGCCGAATGCGCTGGGTAAGATTTCTGGTTTTGGTTGGGCATTAGGCTACATAGGTGGCCTCTTTGCTGCAGGGTTCACGCTGGCAGTGCTTGGCGAAGCCACGCTAGAGAATTTTGAACGGATACGCTGGGTAGGGCCTTTTGCTGCCGGTTTTTTCTTATTAGCTGCCATTCCGACGTTTTTATGGCTTAAAGAGCGGGGAACGCCGCAGCCTCGCGGCGTTGCCTATGGCCGCATCGCTAAACAGCGCGTACTATCGACGCTTCATGAACTCCGCTATTTCAAAGACTTAAGCATTTTCTTGGTGTCGCTGCTGTTTTCGATGGCAGGGGTCTACATCATTATTGCCTTTGCCTTTATCTATGGCGCCCAGGTCATTGGTTGGGATGAAAGCGTCCGCAATATCATGTTTATTATTGTACAAATTACCGCTGCTGCGGGGGCGCTCGGGTTTGGGTTTCTTCAGGACAGGCTGGGTGCCAAGCGCACGTATCAAATGACGCTGGCACTATGGGTAACGGCGATTGTGGCTATTTGGGCCACCCCAGAGTTAACTGTTTGGGCAAACAGTCGCTTTGGCTGGCAGTGGCAGGCGCAGCACGTGTTTTTAGTGGTGGGCTGTTTAGCGGGCCTAAGTTTAGGGTCTAGCCAGTCCGCTAGCCGGGCGCTTGTCGGGTTGTTTTCGCCACTGGCGAAATCAGCCGAATTTTTTGGTTTCTGGGGGTTGGCGAACAAGCTGGCGGGTGTGCTGGGGATTGTCATGCTCGGTGTGTTGCAAACGCTCATTGGTCTGCAAGCGTCTATTCTATTGTGTGTGGGACTATTTATTATCGCCATGCTGATTTGTGCAAGCGTTAATGAACGGCGAGGGCGCGAAGCCGCGCTCGCATGGAAAAGCGCATAGAAAAGCGTAAAGCCTAAGGAGGCGCATGACTTCATACACAGCGCAGCGCGGTGGTATCGTCATGATGCTGCTTTTCTGGGTGCTGCTTATCGGAGCAGGCACTTGGTTGGTTGACGGTGGCTTTGACAACATCATGACACCCAACGCCTATGTTATGAATGCCACGCCTGACGGTGGCCCTGTCACCCTAAAACGCACGCGCTCGGGGCATTTTGAGGCGCCAGGTGAGATTAACGGCAAACCGGTGACGTTTTTGCTGGATACCGGCGCTACCTACGTTGCAGTACCTCGGGATTTAGCCGCTAGCTTAGGCTTAGAACCAGGCCGCAGTGCCTGGTTTAATACGGCGAATGGGCGTGTCGAAGGCAGCTTGACCATGTTAGATGAAGTGGCTTTAGGCGGTATACGCGCAAACAATGTTCAGGGGTCGATTAGCCCAGGTATGGAGCGCGATACGGTGCTGCTTGGGATGAGTTTTTTAAACTTGCTGGCGATTGAAATGCGTGACGGTGAAATGGTGCTGAGCCTACCGTGACGTTGGATCAAACTTGTCAGCGGCGATATGTTGTGATTAGCTGGAAACTCATGGATGCCAACACGCTAAGGAGTTGCTATGGGTATTGAAGTAGGTGGTTTATTAGGTCTTGTTTGGCTCATTATTGTGATTTGGGCCGTGGTTAAGGTTGCTAAAAGCTCTGCTGGCGGTATAGCGAAGCTGTTATGGATCTTAGTATTGCTGTTTTTCCCACTGGTTGGTTTGATTGCCTGGTTCTTGCTTGGGCCCAAAGGGTAGCGAGTTGGACGCTGCTCTGTTTAGGCAAACACCACTAAAAAAGGCAGGCTCTAATGAGCCTGCCTTTTTTAGTGGTGTTTTTTCGTTACCTAAACATGGAGTTACGATAGGGTTGCTTAGTGAGTTAGTCAGGTAAGTTATTGCTGCTGGGAGGCGCTTTGTAATGCCCAGGGATCTTTAATTTTTCTCCATTGGGCAAGTCGCGCACTTGGGTGGGTACATAAATGCGCTTGATGACACTTTTAGTTTTGCCACTGTCCATCGCTCTCTCCTCCCGTCAGATTGTCGACAGTTAGTCTTAACTCACATTAGCGCTTGACGATGGAATAATCAAGGTGCTCCTGAACGGTTCAACAAGATAAGCAGGAAGAGGCAGGCGTTGGCGTGGTTTTGAGGTATCCTGAACACTACCACAACCTACTTTTAGCAAAAGAAAGTGGGTGTTTACACATACGACCTAAGCGGAGTGAAGAAAAAGGATGACAGATCACTTGGAGCAGCAATTTCAAGCACTTGGGTCACAAGAGCCAGCGGTGCCTGACTATCCTGATCAGGATCACGTGCTGATTATTGAAGATGACCAGCGCTTGGCGGAACTCACTCGTGATTACTTAGAGGCCAACGGCTTTCAAGTCACGCTAGAGTCCGACGGCGCGAAGGGTGTTGATCGCATTTTAACCCTGCAGCCTGATCTCGTCATTCTCGACTTAATGCTGCCAGGGGAAGATGGGTTAGCTATTTGTCGGCGTGTGCGGCCTAATTTTGCCGGCCCTATCATGATGTTGACCGCCCGCACCGATGATTTAGACCAGGTGCTGGGGCTAGAAATGGGGGCGGATGACTATGTGCCCAAGCCGGTTCAGCCGCGGGTACTGCTGGCCCGTATGCGTGCCCTACTGCGGCGTGCTGATGGCCCCTCCGCCGATGGCGAAATGCGCCTTAAGTTTGAGAATTTGGAGATAGATAACGCGACCCGAGAGGCGTGGTTATCTGGCGAGCGTATTGACCTAACCAGCGCAGAATTTGATCTCTTGTGGTTATTAGCCCGCAATGCTGGCCGGGTACTGACCCGAGAAGAGATCTTTAGCGATTTGCGTGGTATCAAATACGATGGGCAAGATCGTTCAATTGATGTGCGTGTCTCGCGTATTCGGCCCAAAATTGGCGACGATCCCAACCAGCCTCACCGCATTAAAACAGTGCGTAGCAAAGGCTATCTTTTTGTTAAAGACAGTTAATTAGAGAGGTTCGCCTTATGCGGCGAGTGCTCAGCCACGGCTCTTTTTTAAGGTTCTATTTACTGCTGGGGCTAGCGTTGTGTGTGGTATTCCTGATTGCTTTGGGTGGGCGCTCGTTTATTGAGCAGGTTCGCCGTGAGGATTACCGGGAGCAGCTCGCCGCACTGCCTATGTCACTAATGACCCAGCAGCTTGCTGATTTACCCGTGGCGCAGCGTGAAGAGCGCCTTGGCCGATTCTCTGAAACACTGGGAATGCAGCTATCGCTACGCTCGCTGGAAGACGCTGAGCTTGGCTATTTTGAGCGAACTCGCATAGAGCGGGGCAATGTGGTGGTAGCGGAATCGCCATGGCGGCTTCGCCAGCGGCTACCCTCAGGCAACGACGAGGGTAGCTGGATGCTGGAAGCCACCCTGGTGGCGTGGAGCGAGCGGCAGTGGCAGGGCAGTCTTGTGCTGTTGGGCGAGTGGCTTGCTGACACGCCCGCCAATGAGCGGGCAACCGCTATGGCATCGTTACGAGCAGGCAGTTGGCCACTCACGTTACTCTCCACGCTGCCTGACGACCTAACGCTCGAACAGCAGTTTCAACTAACGCTGGGCGGGGTTCTTACGCGGCTTGCGACCGATAAACTGGCAATCACCTTACTCTATCAGCTACCTAACGAAAGCCAGTGGGTGCAGGCTGGCCCCATCTCCCGTGGCGATACGTTGCCAGTGAACCTGCACTTGCCGCTATTAGTCGGCTTAATGATTGTACTTAGCCTCATTGTCTACTTAATTATGCGCAGTATTGAAGCCCGGATGGCACGCCTGGAACTTGCGGCCACGCGGATTGCCAGCGGGCGTTTAGAAACCCGCGTTAAAGTAGAGAGTGGTGACTTTTTAGGTCGTGTCGGCATGGCGTTTAACGGCATGGCAAATCAAGTACAAACCTTACTGCGTGGGCAACAGGAGATGATCCGCGCCGTTTCCCATGAACTGCGCACGCCCGTGGCGCGTATTCGCTTTGCGGTACAAATGGTTGAAGATATGACCGATCAGCCCGCTATTCGGCGCCAACTCCAGGGAATTGACGCCGATATCGCAGAGCTTGATGAGCTTGTCGATGAAATCCTCACCTATGCCCGTTTAGGCGGCGAAACCATTAATGGCGCTGAGTTAGAGATGGCGCTGGTCGAGTGCCGAGCAATGGCTGAGCGCGTCATTGATACGCTGTCGCCGCTGCATAAAGGGTTGAGCTTAACCCTTGATCCTGGCGATGATATTGAGCTGTACGCTGAACCCCGCTACCTGCAGCGGGCACTGCAAAACCTGGTAGGTAACGCGTGCCGCTATGGCAAATCCCAGGTAGTGATTCGCCTGTGTGGTGAGCCTAACCTCGTGCGTATTGATGTTGAAGATGACGGCCCCGGTATCCCCCTTGAAGCACGTGGCGATATTTTCAAACCTTTTGCACGGTTAGATGATAGCCGCGCCCGCAGCTCCGGTGGCTATGGGCTGGGGCTCTCCATCGTCCAGAAAATCATGGCGGGTCACCGGGGGAGTGTCACCATCGATACCAGCCCTACCCTGGGGGGCGCACGCTTTACGCTGCTGATTCCTCGTCGCGATTTGCCGGCTTAATACCGGTTAGCACAGCAAAGGAGGTTTCCCGGGCGGTGCGTAAAAAGTCCTGCATCCATGGCGTGTCTAGGTTGTCTTTACGAATCGCGGCGTATAGCGTGCTCCAAATACCGTTTTCACCTAATTTAACGGCGCACACGTAATCGCGCTCTAAATACTCGGTGAGCGCCCAGTTCGGCAGCGCGCAGACGCCGCGCCCACTGGCCACTAGCTGCATCATCATGATGGTTAGCTCGGCGGTGCGAATCTCTTTCGGCCGTACATTGGCGGGGGATAAGAACTGGCTAAAGACATCCAGCCTGGCGTGTTCTACCGGATAGGTGATCAGCGTCTCTTCGGCAAGCGCTTGGGGTTCGATAAACGCCTGTCCCGCAAAATCATGCTGTCGTGCAACGGCCAGCAGCCCCTCGTAACGAAAGAGTGGCGCATAGTGAATGCCCTCTAGCGGCTGGGGGTCAGCGGTAATCACCAAGTCCAACTGCTCGCGGGCAAGTGCGGGCAACGGGTCGAAGTGGTGGCCGCTGGGAATATCAATCTCCACTTCTGGCCAGTGATCGCGAAAATAATCCACCGTAGGCATCAGCCACTGAAAACAGCTATGGCACTCAATGGCCATATGCAGCCGCCCCTGTTCCGTGCCTGCTAAGCGGGCTAGGTCCCGCTCAGCTTTACGCACCGCAGGCAGAATCTCATCAGCCAACGCCAGAAGACGCAGCCCTGCCCGGGTAAATTCAACGGGGCGGGTTTTACGCGCGAATAGAGGGCTGTCTACTCGGCTTTCCAAGTCTTTAAGTTGGTGCGATAAGGCCGACTGGGTGAGGTGTACGCGCTCAGCAGCCTCTACCAGGGAGCCGGTTTCTCGCAGAGCAAGCAGCGTTCGCAGATGGCGTAATTCAATCATTGTGATTTTATTTCATTTTGGGTATTAAAAACTTTAGTTTGATTCACCTTTTGTAGGTGGTCAGACTGTGAGAAGTCATTCACGTTGGAAGGATTCATCATGACAGTTTCTCATATTCTCGGCTATCCCCGCATTGGCGCTCAGCGCGAACTCAAGAAAGTAACCGAAGCCTACTGGAGAGGTGAGGTAACCCGTGAAGAGTTAGAGGCAACAGGACAGGCGCTGCGTCTGCACCATTGGCAAACGCAGCAAAACGCTGGCTTGGATTTTGTTAGCGTTGGCGATTTTGCATTCTATGATCAGGTGCTTAATGTTTCAGTGATGCTGGGCGCCGTGCCAGGGCGCTTTGGCGCTCAAAAAGAGGTCTCTGCGGGAGACGTAACGCTAGACACGGCCTTTCGCATGGCGCGTGGCCGTGCGCCTAGCGGCAAACCTGCGGCCGCCTGCGAAATGACCAAATATTTCGATACCAATTACCACTACCTGGTGCCGGAACTGCATGAAAGACAGACGTTTACGCTGGCTTCTCAGCGCTTGTTTGACGAAGTGGAGGAAGCCCTGCAGGCAGGCTTTACGCCCAAAGTAACCCTGACCGGCCCGCTGACCTGGCTGTGGTTGGGCAAAACCAAGGGCAGCGACTTCGACCGCTTAACGCTGTTGGATAGCGTGCTGGAGGTGTATAGCGATATTTTGTCTCGCCTGGCGACCCAGGGCATTGAGTGGGTGCAGTTGGATGAGCCTGCGCTGGTGCAGGATTTGCCCCAAGCGTGGCAACAGGCGTTTGAGCGCGCTTATCATCGCTTGCAGTCGGCACCGGTTAAGGTACTGGTCGCCACGTATTTTGGCGCGCTGGGCGACAACCTCTCATTAACTACCCGCTTACCCGTGGCAGGACTGCATATTGATGCGGTTCGTGCGCCCCAGCAGATTGACAACGTGATTGATCGGTTAAACCCGCACCAAGTGCTTTCTATTGGCTTCGTGGATGGGCGCAACATTTGGCGCGCGGATTTAGCTGCACTGCGTGAACGCTTACTGCCCCTAAAAGTACGCCTTGGACAACGGTTATGGTTAGCGCCAAGCTGCTCACTGCTACACGTACCGGTAGACCTGACTCAGGAAGCTGAGCTAGATAGCGATTTAGTGAGCTGGCTGGCCTTCGCGCGCCAAAAGATTGATGAAGTCGTTACGTTGGCACGTCTCGTCGATAATTGTGCCACTGCCTTAGACGAGCAGCGGGTGAGCGAAGCAACACGGGCCTTAGATACTCGCCGAGAGTCCGCGCGCATTCACCAGCCGTCGGTAAGCCAGCGTCTAGCGGCGATTACCAAGCAGGATAGTCAGCGTTGTTCTCCGTACGCGCAGCGCGCTGTGGCTCAGCGGCGGTCGCTGGCACTGCCGCTGTTTCCCACCACCACGATAGGCTCTTTTCCACAAACGAATGATATTCGCGCGGCACGACGGGCATTTAAAGCAGGTGAACTTAGTCAAGCTGACTACGAAGCGCGTATGCGTAAAGAGATCGCCTACGCCGTTGAGCGACAGGAAGCGTTAGGGCTAGATGTGCCGGTGCACGGCGAAGCCGAGCGTAACGACATGGTGGAGTACTTCGGCGAGCAGCTAGAGGGCTTTGCCTTTACCCGCCTTGGTTGGGTGCAAAGTTACGGTACCCGCTGTGTTAAGCCGCCGATTATTTTTGGTGACGTCACGCGTCCGACGCCGATGACCGTCCGCTGGAGCGAGTTCGCCCAAACTCTGACCCAAAAACCGATGAAAGGGATGCTTACCGGGCCGGTCACCATCTTACAGTGGTCGTTTGTTCGCGATGACCAGCCCCGGGCCACTACCTGTCGACAGATCGCCTTGGCGCTGCGCGATGAGGTGGTGGACCTGGAAAAAGCCGGTATTCAGGTGATCCAGATTGACGAGCCAGCGCTACGCGAAGGGCTGCCGCTGCGTCAGCAAGAGTGGCAAGGCTACCTGGATTGGGCCGTGGAAAGTTTTCAGCTAAGCGCTGCAGGCGTGGCTGATAGCACACAGATTCATACCCACATGTGCTATTCGGAGTTTAACGACATTATCGGCGCCATTGCGGCACTCGACGCCGATGTGATCACCATCGAAACCTCCCGCTCAGATATGCAGCTACTGGATGCGTTTCAGGACTTCGCCTACCCGAATGAAATTGGGCCAGGAGTGTATGACATTCATACTCCGAATATCCCCGAAGTGAGCTGGATGGTTGATTTGATGGAGAAAGCCTTGGAAAAGATCCCCGCCGAACGGCTGTGGGTGAATCCCGACTGCGGTTTGAAAACCCGTGGGTGGGCAGAAGTAGAGTCGGCTTTGGCTAACATGGTGGAGGCCGCCAAGATATTAAGACAGCGCTACGCTTAAAGAGCGAGCATTGGTGAAGAGTGAGTATTGATGCATTACCCCGCTGCACTAGGCAGCGGGTTTTTTTGATGGGGTTTGTAGATATACAGCTAGCTTTTTGACGCGTAGGCGTAGAGCAACGTTTCTTGAGCGCTAATGGCATCGCTGCTACCAGGATCCTGTAGCTGATAGCTGCCGTCGCTCTGCAGTAGCCAGCTTTGGCAGTTATCGACCAGGTAGGTTTCTAAGTCTTTACGAACCCGGTTGGCGAGCTTCTTATCCAGCAGCGGGAAGCAGGTTTCAACTCGGTGGAACATATTGCGCGACATAAAATCAGCGCTTGAGCACCAGATTTCCGATTTGCCGTCGTTGTGGAAGTGAAACACCCGGGTATGCTCCAAAAAACGACCAATTATAGAACGCACGCGAATATTCTCCGAGACGCCTTCAATGCCTGGTTTAAGGCAGCACATTCCACGGATAATCAGGTCGCACTCCACCCCTGCCTGGGATGCACGGTACAGCGCTTTAATCAGCTTGGGTTCTGTCAGTGAATTGCATTTGATAATGATATGACCACGCTTGCCCTTGCGGGCTAACTGGGCCTCACGGTCGATCATCTCTACCAAACGCTCGTGCAGGGTAAAGGGTGCATGGAGCAGGGTATCGATTTTTCGTGCACGGCCCATACCGGAAAGCTGCTGAAAGACTTTGTGCACGTCGGCACACAGTGCTGTGTTCGAAGTTAGCAGGCTGTAGTCGGTATACAGTTTGGCGGTTTTAGCGTGGTAGTTACCGGTTCCCAAGTGGGCATAGTAGCGTAGCTCGTTTTTTTCTCGGCGTACGATATGCAGCATTTTAGCGTGAGTTTTATAGGCCATAATGCCGTAAATCACAATGGCTCCAGCTTCTTGTAGCCTTGCAGCTAGCTGTAGATTGTCCGCCTCGTCAAAGCGCGCCCGTAGCTCTATCACCACAGTGACTTCCTTGCCGTGGCTAGCGGCTTCCACCAGGGCACTCACAATAGAAGAGTCGGCGCCGGTTCGGTAAAGCGTCTGCTTAATGGCCAGCACGTCCGGGTCGCGGGCAGCCTCGCGAAGGAGGTCCTCAATTGGCGAAAAGGCTTGAAATGGGTGATGCAGCAATATGTCGCTTTTAGCGATAGCGCTAAACAGGCTGCCGCCCTTGAGCACTTTGGGCACGCTGGGTGTGAAAGGCCGATACAGCAGTTCTGGGCGGTCAACATCGCCGAGTACTGCCATCATGCGGGTTAAGTTAACGGGCCCTTGTACCCGGTATAGGTCATTGGTTTCCAACTCAAATTGGCGCAGTAGAAAGTCGGCAAGATCATCGGGGCAGTTGTCGGCTACCTCCAAGCGTACGCCACTGCCATAGCGGCGGGCCAGCAGTTCGCCGCGTAGTGCCGAGGCAAGGTCGGAGACCTCTTCCGGGTCAACGGTCATATCTGCATTCCGCGTAAGCCGGAACTGGTAGCAACCGCGTACACGCATGCCAGGGAACAGCTCCTCGGCATGAGCGTGAATCATGGAGGATAAAAACACATACTCCGAAAAGCCCTCAGCGCAAAGTTCTTTGGGCAGGGCCATTAAGCGAGGCAGCGAGCGAGGTGCGGGAAGTATCGCCATTCCCCCCGCACGGCCAAAGGCGTCTTTACCCTCTAGCTCAACAATAAAATTAAGGCTTTTATTCACCAAGCGGGGAAAAGGGTGGGAGGGGTCCAGGCCGATAGGGCTAATCACCGGCATGATTTCGCGCTCAAAAAACGCCTGTACCCAGGCTTTTAGGGCATCATCCCACTGATCTCGGCGGCGAAAGCGTAGCCCCTGCGCCTCCAGGGCAGGCAGCAGCACCTCATTTAAAATTTGATATTGGCGCGCAATCTGCTGGTGGGCAATCTCGGAGACTTCTACCAGTAGCGCTTTAGGCAAGCGGCCGTCGGCGGCGGTGGTATCATCGCCCAGTGCTAGCTGATGCTTTAGGCCCGCAACGCGAATTTCAAAAAACTCATCCATGTTGGATGAAAAAATCAGCAGAAACATTAGTCGGTTAAGAAGCGGGTGCGCGTCATCCAGCGCTTGTTCCAACACGCGAATATTAAACTGCAAATGTGAAAGTTCGCGGTTGAAATAGAGCTGCGGGTCGTCCAAGTCGGCTTCCGAGTGGGACTCCCGTGCCTGCACACCGGTGGGCGTTCGATTGATGCGCAGTGGCAAGCTTTCCCCTTCGCCACTGTATGGCTCAGTAGGCGTTAATGGCATTGAATCTGATAGTTGGTTGTCCATAGCTGCCCCGCGTAAATGACCTATCTCAAGCATAGCGTGTTAACGCTTATTTACGGCAGTATGAAGGGGGTAGATGACAAACAGGTGTCACCTGTTTGTCATCTTAGCAGCGTAACTAGGGAAGTGAGAGGTTAGCGCTGTAGCAGGCGAGCGGCCTCAAGGGCAAAGTACGTTAATATTCCGTCGGCGCCGGCGCGCTTAAAGCACATCAGCGACTCAAGTATCACGGGTTCAGCCTCTAGCCAGCCGTTATCGAAGGCGGCGCGATGCATGGCGTACTCACCGCTTACTTGGTAGGCAAACGTAGGCACTTGCAGCTCGCTTTTGACACGGCGTACTACATCTAGGTAAGGCATGCCGGGTTTGACCATCACCATATCGGCGCCTTCAGCGATATCCATGGCAACCTCATGAAGTGCTTCATCGCTGTTGGCAGGATCCATCTGGTAAGTACGCTTATCCGCTTTGCCCAGGTTGGCAGCGGAGCCGACAGCATCGCGAAAGGGGCCGTAATAGTGAGAGGCATATTTGGCGCTGTAGGCCATAATGCGCACGTTGTGCAGGTGCTCCTGCTCCAGAACCTGACGGATGCCGCCAATGCGACCATCCATCATGTCGGAGGGGGCCACAACGTCGGCACCCGCTTCAGCGTGGGAGAGCGCCTGCTTGAGTAAGGTGTCTACGGTGCGGTCATTCAGCACATAGCCCTGCTCATCAATGATGCCGTCCTGACCATGAATGGTATAAGGGTCGAGGGCAACGTCGGTAATAATACCAAGCTCTGGTAGCGCCTCTTTTAGGGCACGTACGCAGCGCTGCACCAAACCGTTCGCGTTATAAGCTTCTTCCGCCAGTTCGCTCTTCTGCTCCTTGCCCACTACGGGGAAGAGTGCCAGCGCCGGAATGCCGAGGGCATGAGCTTCGCGGGCCTGTTCAATGAGCAGGTCGATGGATAAGCGCTCAACGCCTGGCATTGAAGCGACGGCTTCACGCTTGTTTTCACCCTCTAGCACAAACACCGGGAAAATAAGATCTGCCGGCGTTAACGTTGTCTCCTGCATCAGGCGACGTGAGAAGTCGTCACGGCGCATGCGGCGCATACGAGTGGCGGGGAAGTGACGGGTGCTTGGTATACTCAAAGGAGTTCTCCGCAAAACGCTAACATAAGGGTGCCCGTAGGCTTACAGTGAGTATATCAGCCATAACCTGCGGCGAAAGCCGCCTTGTGGCGGTTAGGCAGACTGACTAGAGTGAAACGTTTGCCAAGTCGCTAGGCAAGTGGTGAAAATAACGGCGACCATAAGGAGATAGGCATGACCAAACAGGTAGCAATCGTATTAGCAGGCTGCGGCGTTTTTGATGGTTCAGAAATTTACGAAACCACACTAACCCTGCTGCGCCTGGATCAGTTGGGCATTGGTTACCGCTGTTTTGCGCCGGATGTGGAGCAGCACCATGTGATTAATCATGTAACCCAGTCACCTGTTGAGAGGGAGGCGCGCAACGTACTGCAAGAGTCGGCCCGGCTGGCCCGAGGCGAGATCAGCCCTATCACCGAGCTAAATGCCGATGAATTTGACGCGGTGATTGTGCCCGGTGGGTTTGGTGCCGCTAAGAACTTGTCTGACTTTGCTACGCAAGGCGACAGCATGCAGGTGCTGGAGAGCCTAAAAGATGCGCTAGCGGGCTTTAAACAAGACGCTAAGCCCATTGGCCTAATGTGCATTGCACCGGTGATGGTGCCCCGTCTGCTGGGTGAAGGCATCGCAGTGACTATCGGCCATGACCCCGCCGTGTCAGGTGCCATCAGTGCTATGGGTGGGCTACACCGCAGCTGTAGCGTCGAGGATATTGTCGTGGACTTAGAGCATCGCGTCGTCACAACACCTGCCTATATGCTCGCCACGCGGATTAGCGAAGCCGCCACGGGTATCTTTAAATTGGTTGATCGTATTGATGAAATGATGGAGTGAACGAACGCTCGCCGCGGTTGAGTAAATAGAGCAAAAAACCCCTGCCATCTAAGATGGCAGGGGTTTTTTAGTGAGCGCTTATGGGTAGTTAGCCGCTATTCGTTCTCTTCATCGGCAGCTTCGGTCTTGCGCTTGCGCACTAGGCGGCCAAACAGCAGCCCCACTTCATAGAGCAGGTACATGGGGATTGCGAGAAGGCTCTGGGAAATAATATCGGGGGGCGTTAATAGCATCCCCACGACAAAGCAGCCCAACACAATATAGGGCCGTTTTTTGGAGAGACTTTCAACAGTGGTAGCGCCTGAAAGAATCAGCAAAAAGGTGGCAATGGGGATTTCAAAAGCGACACCAAACGCAAAAAATAGCTTCAGCACAAAGTTAAGGTACTGATTAATGTCGGTCATTACCGCGACATTTTCTGGACCTGTTTGGGTGAAGAACTCAAACAGCAGCGGAAACACCACGTAATAAGCAAATGCCGCGCCAGCGTAAAACAGCGCAACGCTAGACACCAAAATAGGAATCGCCAGCGCTTTTTCATTATCGTATAGCCCCGGCGCCACAAACGCCCACGCCTGGTGGAGCACAAAGGGGATAGCGATAAACACAGCGACCACTAAGGTCAGCTTAAAGGGGGCAAGGAAAGGAGAGGCTACCTCGGTAGCAATCATCTGTGACCCTTCAGGTAGCAGGGCCATTAATGGATCGGCAACAAAGGTATAAATATCATTAGCAAAGGCATAAAGACCGAGGAAGATCACCAGAATGACGACCACGGATTTTATGAGGCGCGTTCGCAGCTCTATTAGGTGCTCAATAAGCGGGGCTTGGCTTTGCTCGTTACGCGGCTCCTGTGAATCGCCAGACATGCTCATTGGTGATTGCTATCCTTTTTAACATCGGCCTTTTTAAGATCAGCCTTTTCAAGGTCGGCGGTGTGAAGATCCGTGCTATTAGCATCCTCGCGTACCGTTTGTAGGGCGTCGTCTAACCGGGCGCTGGCGCTGGCGACTCGCTGTTCAGTTTCATGCTGCGCGGCGGGCGTTGAGGTGTTGGCCGGGGATGAGTCGGCAATGCTCTCAACGTCCTGCTTCACTTTCGTTAAGCTGTCATCGAGCCTTTTTTGCTGCTCGTTAAGCTTTTGGCGCAGCTCTTCTGCTTCCAGCTGGGCGCTAATTTCACGCTGCATACCGGATACCGTTCGCTTGATCTTGCCAATCCACATACCCGCAGTACGCGCCGCTTTTGGCAAGCGCTCAGGACCGAGAACCAGCAGCGAGACGATGCCAATAAGCATGAGTTCAAGGAAGCCGATATCCAGCATGGGTTATTTGCGCTCTTGGTTGCTGTCTACAGGGCGGCTCTCTTCCGCTTGTGCCGCACGCTTCTCTTCGGCCTGCACATCGTAAGTGTTGCCAGCCTCTTCATGGCTTACCTTTGCCTGGGGCTGATCAGCGTCTTTTTTCTCGCCGTCTTTCTCTTCTTCGTGCATCGCTTTTTTGAAGCCTTTGACTGCACCACCTAGGTCGGTGCCCACATTACGCAGCTTTTTAGTGCCGAAAATCAGGATAATAATGCCCAGAACAATCAGCAGCTGCCAAATACTGATACCACCTAACATATGCATTTCCTCATCGGTGCAGGTTAACGTTGTGTGCGAGACGCTTTTTCGTCGTGACCAGAAATACCCAACCGCTTTGCTAGCTCATCGAGTACGCACTGGTGATCCAGGTCTAAGTGCGACAGCATCACCAGGCTATGAAACCACAGGTCGGCGGTTTCAGCGATCAACGCTTTACGTGCTTGCTCGCCACCGTGTTCGGCATCTTTTGCTGCGAGCAGCGTTTCAGTCGCTTCTTCGCCAACTTTTTCGAGTATCTTGTTCAAACCCTTATGATGCAAGGAGGCAACATAAGAATCTTCTGCTGACGCATGGCGGCGCTGCTTCAATACCTCGGCTAAAGCGTCCAATACGGGCGTTTGGTTAGCGGTTGTGCTCATGGTGTTCCTTGTTGAATCGGCAGGGCATTTTAGTCTCGCTGGCCGGCGGGTTTTACTGCCACAACAGCAGCAGTAGCCCTAGGCCAGCTGCGGCTAATACGGGCCACTCTTGGGTGGCAGCCCAGCTGCTAAGCGGTTGCCACGCTAAGGCAATTGCCACCAGAATCAAACCCACCCGTAGCCGGTACTGGCGTTTACCTTGGCGTGTTAACTGGCTGTGCATGTTACTCAGAGTGCTGACCTGTTGATGACGCTGGCGGTGCTCATGCTCCATACGGCTTAGCGCTTGGTGGGCTAATACCGGTAGCTCCGGCAGTTGGTGGGAAAGCTCTGGCGCTTGTCGCTTTAACGACTCCCAAAGGCCGCTTACGCCTGCACGGTCTTTCATCCACTGCTCAAGGTAGGGCTTTGCGGTGCTCCATAAATCCAGGTCAGGATAAAGCTGGCGGCCCAGCCCTTCGATGTTAAGCAGCGTTTTCTGCAGTAGCACCAGTTGGGGCTGAACTTCCATATTAAAACGTCGGGCGGTTTGGAACAGCCCCAAAAGCACCTGCCCAAACGAGATGTCCTTTAGCGGCTTCTCAAGAATAGGTTCGCAAACGGTACGAATGGCGGCGGCAAACTCATTGGCGCGAGTGTTTTCGCCCACCCAGCCGGACTCAATATGAAGGGCGGCGACTTCATAGTAATCCTGGTGAAAAAACGCCAGGAGATTTCGCGCCAGGTAGTCTTGGTCTTCCCGGGTTAAGCTGCCCACAATGCCGCAGTCGATGGCAATATATTGCGGATCCTCGGGGTTGTCACAGTTAACAAAAATATTGCCGGGGTGCATGTCAGCGTGGAAAAAATTATCGCGGAACACTTGGGTAAAAAATAGCTCTACGCCACGTTCGGCGAGTTTTTTTAGATTGGTACCTTGGGCTCTAAGTGTCTCTAGGTCGGCAACCGGTACGCCACGGATTCGCTCTTGCACCATGACATGCCGACGGGTGAAGGGCCAATAGATGGTAGGCACAAACAGCAGCGGCGAATCTTTAAAATTGCGCTTTAGCTGTGAGGTGTTGGCGGCTTCTTTGTAGAGGTCGAGTTCGTCAAACAGCGTGGCTTCATAGTCGCGGATGACTTCCACCGGGCGTAGGCGCTTGGCTTCGGGCACTTTAGCGAACAGCTTGGCGACCTGATACATCAGCGCCATATCCTGGCGCATAATACGGTCGATGCCGGGGCGGATAATTTTCACCACCACGTCTTCGCCGGTGTGTAGCGTGGCTGCGTGTACTTGCGCAATCGACGCGGAGGCCAGCGGCGCCCGATCAAATGCCGCAAACGCTTCGGTCAGCGACATATCCAGCGCTTTCTCCACCCTTGCTGCGGCCTTTTCGCCGGGGAAGGGAGGCACTTGGTCTTGAAGTCGCTTTAGCTCATCGGCGACGTCCTCGGGCAGCAGGTCCCGCCGCGTGGAGAGCATCTGGCCAAATTTAATAAAAATTGGCCCTAGTGCTTCAAGCGCCAGCCTTAACCGTTCGCCTCTAGAGCGCTGACCAACGGGCACTAAACGCAGTGGGGAGAACCACATCAGCGTGCGTAGCCACAGCGGCAGGCGTTCAATGGGAATCAAGGTGTCTAGGCGGTGGCGGGTAATTACCCAGACAATTTTGAACAGCCGCAGGCTCATGGGCGCTGCTCCTTGGTGTTTACGGGCGCGCTTGATGACGGCGGTGGCGCCAGCTGGCTTAGGCGGCGCTGAAGGCGATTAAGCCGCGCCTCCAGGCGGTCGGTAGCCACCTCAAGTTCGGTTAAATGGTCGCGTAGCACGCTGCGCTGCTGGCGGCCAGGCAATAGGCGGGCTTCTTCAAATACGTATTCCGACACATCTTGAAGTAGCTCGTCTTTGGCCCGTAGCCCCCAGCGGGCGGCGCGACGTATGCCTTCAGCCAGGGAGTGAGCCGGTAGGTCGCCTAGCCAACGGGCTAACTCACCTTCCCAGTCGATATCCAGGTCAAGCAGCAGGTCACGGGTAGCTTCTACCAAATGAATGCGGCCACGCACGGAGAGTTTGCCATCAAACATCAGCCGCTCGACAGAGGCGCCGCTAAGCCACTCTGAAAGGGTTTCCGGGGTAAGCTCGACAATGGCGTCTACGTCTGTCTCATCCAGCTCGTCACCCCGTAGCAGGTCGATACCGGCATGGTGGTAGTGAAGCACCAGCTGCAGATGAGGCTTTTCCAGCCTCACCAACAAACGGCTGCCCGCAAGTTGAGCCAGCCGGGTAGGGGCTGCCGGGTCACGGGCGAGGAGGGCGTTCAACGTGCGTTCACATCCGGCCAGCAGTAGGGTCGGGGTTACCAGCATGCTGACCTCTTGTTCAGTAACGTCATGGTTTACAGTGACTTCATAGTTTGATGCCACGGTGAAGGGCAACGATGCCGCCGGTCAGGTTGGTATATTCAACCCGTTCAAGGCCTGCGGTTTCCATCATCCCTTTCAGCGTTTCTTGGTCAGGGTGCATACGAATAGACTCCGCCAGATAGCGATAGCTTTCGCCATCGCCCGCCACTAGCTCACCCATTTTGGGCAGCAGACGGAAGGAGTACTCGTCGTAGGCTTTGGACAGTAGCGGGTTATCGGGCTTTGAAAATTCAAGCACCAACAGCCGGCCACCGGGTTTTAGCACCCGGGCCATGGAGCGCAGCGCGGCGTCTTTATCGGTAACGTTGCGTAGGCCGAAGGCGATAGTGATGCAGTCGAAGCTATTGTCGGGAAACGGCAGGCACTCGGCGTTAGCCTGAACGTACTCAACGTTGCCGCCTACGCCGTTATCCATCAGCTTGTCTCGGCCTACTTTCAACATGGACGCGTTGATGTCAGCAAGCACCACTTTGCCACTGGGGCCGACCAAGCGTGAAAACTTAAGCGTTAGATCACCGGTGCCGCCAGCAATGTCTAACACCTGGTGGCCAGGGCGAACGCCAGCGCGCTCAATGGTGAGTCGCTTCCAAACGCGGTGAATGCCCATGGACATGAGGTCATTCATAACGTCGTAGCGAGCAGCGACTGAGTGGAATACATCAGCTACCCGAGCGGCTTTCTCGTCAACGGGAACTTCTTGGTAACCGAAATGGGTAGTGCGTTTATCCGTGGGGCTCATGGGGCTGTAGCTCCCGAGTTCGAGGCGGTAATAATCGACCTGGAGGTCGTCGCATTAAAAAGGTTGGCGATATTGTAGCCTTCTCTGCCCCAATTTGTCTGTGCTTCACCTGGGGCGCAGCGTCACAGCTGTTTAAATTGAATGCTGGCTGGTTCCCGTGAGGCGCCTGCCTCTTCTAACCGTTGGAGATAGTTCTGCCAGTAGGCATCCTGGTGCTGGGCAAGATCAAACAGGTAGTTCCAGCTGTACAGGCCGCTATCATGTCCATCGTCAAAGTGTAGCTTCAACGCGTAATTACCCGCTTGGGTAATATTTTGTAGGCCGACATCTTTTTTGCCGACTTGAAGCACTGCCGTATCGCCGCCGTGGCCGCGCACCTCGGCAGAGGGAGAGTAAACCCGCAAAAACTCGACCGGCAGGCGGTAGCTGTCGCCGTTGGCGTAACCAAGTTCCAGCTCGCGGGCCTGCTTATGGTAGTGAACCCGGGTGGGGGTGGGAGCGTTCATGGATGACATTACCTCTTTACGGCGTCGGTGGTGGACATCATGACCGCTGCTTGGCCGTTGCGCACTTGCTCAAGCAGCGATGATGATGGCGCCTACCAGGCGTGCTCAGTTACGGATTACAAAATATAGCGCGACAGGTCTTCGTCCACCGCCAGTTCACCCAGTTGGGCGTTGACGTAATCAGCATCGATAACCAGGGGGCTATCCATATCACCGCCTTTAAACGAGGCTTCCTCCAGCAAGCGCTCTAGCACTGTGTGCAGGCGGCGAGCGCCGATGTTTTCGGTGCCTTCGTTGACCTGCCAGGAGATCTCGGCAATACGTTCGATACCGTCTGGCGTGAACTCGATATCCAGCCCTTCCGTCGCCAGTAGTGCCTGATACTGCTTGGTGAGAGAAGCGGATGGCTCGGTGAGAATCCGCTGGAAGTCGCCCGGTGTTAGGGCGTCTAACTCAACGCGAATCGGCAGACGGCCCTGCAGCTCAGGAATCAGGTCCGAGGGGCGCGACAGGTGGAAGGCGCCGGAGGCGATGAACAGTATGTGGTCGGTTTTCACCATGCCATACTTGGTGGATACGGTAGAGCCCTCAATCAGCGGCAGTAGGTCGCGCTGTACCCCTTCGCGGGAGACTTCGCCACCGCTGGACTGGCCGCTGCCTTTAGCGACCTTGTCGATCTCATCTAGGAACACAATGCCGTGCTGCTCAACAGCTTCAACAGCGCGGGCTTTGATCTCTTCTTCATTGACTAGCTTGCCCGCTTCTTCATCGCGCAGCAGCACCAGCGCTTCTTTCACCTTCACACGGCGCTGCTCGCGTTTTTGCTGGCCCATATTGGAGAAAAGGCTCTGCAGCTGGCTGGTCATCTCTTCCATTCCCGGCGGGGTCATGATGTCGATGCCCTGGCCCTGGGAGGAGACCTCAATATCGATCTCTTTGTCGTCAAGCTGGCCTTCGCGCAGCTTTTTACGGAAGACTTGACGCGTGCCGTTATCCTCGCGAGGCTTATCCTCTTGACCGCGGGGAGGCGGTAGAAGGGCGTCTAGCACGCGATCCTCCGCGGCGTCTTCGGCGCGGTGTCCCACTTCTTCTTTGGCGTGCTCGCGCACCATTTTAATGGCGGCTTCCATTAAGTCGCGGATTATCGATTCAACGTCGCGGCCGACGTAGCCCACTTCGGTAAATTTGGTGGCTTCAACTTTAATAAACGGTGCACGGGCGAGTTTGGCCAAGCGGCGGGCAATTTCGGTTTTACCTACGCCGGTGGGGCCAATCATCAATATGTTTTTTGGCGTGACTTCAGGGCGCAGGTCGTCATCGAGCTGCATGCGACGCCAGCGGTTACGCAGAGCAATGGCGACGGCGCGTTTAGCGTCTTGCTGACCAATAATATATTGATCCAGGGCGTGAACAATTTCGCGGGGTGTCATCTGGGTCATAAAGTTGGCCTCAACGGTCGTTGATGTTCAGCTCTTCAAGCGTCACGTGGTGATTGGTAAATACGCAGATGTCACCGGCGATTTGCAGGGATTTCTCGGTAATGTCGCGGGCGGAAAGCTCGGTGTTTTCGAGCAGCGCTCGGGCGCTGGCCTGGGCATAGTTACCGCCAGAGCCAATCGCAATAATGCCGCGCTCAGGTTCGACGACATCGCCGTTGCCGGTAATGATCAGCGAGGCGCTGTGGTCGGCGACGGCCAACAGTGCTTCAAGGCGGCGCAGTGCGCGGTCGGTGCGCCAATCTTTGGCAAGCTCAACGGCGGCTTTGGTGAGGTGGCCTTGGTACTTTTCTAACTGTGCTTCAAAACGCTCAAACAGGGTAAATGCATCAGCGGTGCCACCGGCAAAACCTGCCAGCACTTTGCCACGGTAGAGGCGGCGTACTTTACTAGCATTGCCTTTCATCACGGTATTACCCAGTGAGACCTGGCCGTCGCCTGCGAGGGCAACGTGGTTACCGCGGCGTACGGAAACAATCGTGGTCATGGAGATAACTCCTTGGGGGGAGGCGTGCTCCCGATGACTGATGGGCCGACTACAGCGGCCGCAAAAAAAGCGATTCCCAACAAAATGCGGGCGGCTGATAAAAAATCAACCGCCCGCACAATAAAGCCGGTAGATAAAGCGTGTTTGGGCCGTCTCTAGGTGATCGGCTTGCTAGTTTTGCAGCTGAATCAGCAGCGGCTCTATACCTTGGGTGCTCATAAGATCCTGGGCACGGTTCAGCTCCCGGGTATCTTCATAGGGGCCCACTTGAACGCGGTGCCATGTGTCGCCCCCGGCCTGCACTTCGCTAATTTGCGCAAGCAGGCTCAAGTTACGAAGGCGGCTGCGCAGCTGCTCGGCGTCGCTAAGCTCACGGAACGAAGCGGCCTGCAGTACGTAGCGATTGGGCGTGCTGGGGCTGGCGGGCGCTTGTTGGGTCGCGGTGATTTGTTCCTCCGGACGCATGTTGGCTGCAATGACCTGGGCAATCGGGTCGTCGCCAGGACTGCTATCCGCGGAGCTTTCGGCTGGCTGTTCGGCGACTTCTGGCCGGGTAACCGTAGAGGGCAGTGTGACGCCAGGCGCGATAACCTCGGTTTCAGGCAGCAGCGTATAGAACTCAAAGGTGGGCATTGAGGGTTCTGCCGCGCTCTCTGTTTGGCGCGCAGCGCTGCGTTCATCGCTACTGGATGGTTTGGGGAGCACGGTGGCCTGGGGCGTTGTCGTGCTCGGCTCTTGCCAAGGAGCGGTGCCGTGCTGGTGCTGCGCTAGGAAAAAACCAACGGCCACCCCTGCCAGCCCCCAAAGCCAGCCGGGAGCACGCCACCCACCGCCGGAGCGGTTAGTGGACTTGCGCTGCGAGGTGGCGCCGCGGCGGGTGGGCTTTTTGCGTGGGCTGGCCATAGCTTACATCTCCTCTGGGGCGCTAACCCCCATGAGATTAAGCCCGTTCCGCAGCACCTGCCGGGTGGCGAGGCCAAGCGCTAAGCGCGTATTGCGCAGGGTGTCGTCATCCACCATGACTTTGACCGCGTTGTAGCAGGTGTGGAAGTCGCCGGCTAAATCCAGCAAGTATTGGGCGACCTGCTGGGGTTCGCGGTTTTTGGCGGCGTTTTCAACCACTTCCGGGTAGCGAGCCAAACGGTTAAGTACGGCTTTTTCCTGGTCGCTATCCAGCAGCGCCAAGTTGGCCATGGCGAGGCCATGATCAAAGGGGTTGCCTGCATCCTCAGCTTTGCGCAGTATGCTGCATACCCGGGCGTGGGCGTATTGGATGTAGTACACCGGGTTGTCGTTTGATTGGGAGCGAGCCAAATCAATATCAAACGTCAGCTGCGAATCCGCCCGGCGAGCCGCCAGGAAGAACCGCGTCGCGTCGCGGCCTACTTCATCAATCAGGTCGCGCACCGTCACATAGCTACCGGCGCGTTTGGAGAGTTTTACCTCAACGCCTGAGCGGGTCACCATGACCATCTGGTGCAGCACGTAGTCGGGCCAGCCTTTAGGAATACCCACTTCCAGGGCCTGCAGGCCAGCGCGGACACGGGTCACGGTGGAGTGGTGGTCCGCGCCTTGCTCGTTAATCACGGTTTTAAAGCCGCGCTGCCACTTGTTGAGGTGGTAGGCCACATCGGGCAGGAAGTAGGTGTAACCGCCCTCGCGCTTGCGCATTACACGGTCTTTGTCATCGCCAAAGTCGGTGGTGCGCAGCCATAGGGCGCCATCTTCTTCATAAGTGTGGCCGTTGGCGACCAGCTTTTCGACGGTGGCGTCCACTTTGCCATCTTCATAAAGCGATGACTCCAAGAAGTAGACGTCAAACTCAACGCCAAAGGCTTTAAGGTCTAGATCCTGCTCCCGGCGCAGCCAGGCAACGGCGAAATCCTGAATAGCGCTCAGATCGTTAGCATCGCCTTTGGCGGTGACTTCACGGTCGTCGGCAGTCACTGTTTTGCCTGCCATGTAGTCGTTGGCAGCATCGATGATGTATTCACCACGGTAGCCGTCTTCCGGCCAGCTGGGGTCATCGGGCCCGAGCCCTTTCGCGCGTGCCTGTACGGAAAGCGCTAGGTTTTTGATCTGGGCGCCAGCGTCGTTGTAGTAAAATTCGCGGGTCACATCGTAGCCAGTGGCTTCTAATAGGCGGCATAGGCAGTCGCCAATGGCCGCCCCCCGGCCGTGGCCCACGTGCAGCGGGCCCGTGGGGTTGGCAGACACAAACTCCACCTGCACTTTTTCGCCTTTACCAATCAGGCTGCGGCCAAAGGCGTCGCCGCTATCCAGCGCTTGGGCAACGATTTGCGCCGCGGCATCAGCGGCGGCAAAAAAGTTAATGAACCCTGGGCCTGCAATCTCAGTTTTTTGAATCGCGTCGCTAGCGGGGAGAGCCGCCACCAGGACGTCGGCCAGCTCACGGGGTTTCATGCCCGCGGGTTTGGCCAGCATCAGCGCCAGGTTAGTGGCGTAGTCACCGTGGGCTTTATCTTTGGTGGGGTCGACCTTAATGGCTGGCTGTAAATCGTCGGGCAGCACGCCTTGGTGCTTAAGCGCGGTCACCGCGCCTTCGAGCAAATAAATAATCGTGTCTTTCATGTAAATATCCGGGTGTCGTCGATAGCGGCGTGTGCATGCGCGCAGTTTTGCGGCGTCAAAGCGGCCATTATCGGCAATTGGCGCGCAGTTTCAAAGCCGTATTACTGAGTAGGGTAGCGCAGACGGTACCGGGTGCAGCGCTGTTAAGCGAGGGTTTGCGGGTCAATATCGATCGACCAGCGCACTTTGCGCGCCTCGCGGTTGGCCTCAAGCCACTGAACTAACCAGTTGGCAGCGGCGTGCCGCTGGCTGCGTTTGTCTGCGGCCAACATTATATGAAGGTGGTAACGGTTTTGGCGCCGCTCCATGGGGGCGGGCACTGGGCCTAAACAGCGTACCGGCAGCGCTGCTTCCTTTAACCACTGGCGAAGTGCTTGGGCGGCCTGCTGTGCCAAGGCACGGGCCGCCTCTTCTTTAGGGCTCTCAAAGCGCAGTAGCGCCATAAAGCAGAACGGTGGCAGCTTAGCGATGCGGCGCTCTTCTAGCAGGCTGCGTGCCAATGCGCTGTAGCCGTGTTCGGCAAGTTGGCCCAAGTGCGGGTCATCCGGGTGCAGGGTTTGAACTAACACCCGCCCGGGGTGAGCGGCGCGGCCAGCGCGACCGGCAACCTGTTCCAGTAGTTGAGCGCTGTGCTCCAGAGCGCGGAAGTCAGCGGCGTAAAGGCCGCCATCCGCATTGACCACGACCACCAGGGTCACATGGGGCAGGTGGTGGCCTTTGGCGAGCATCTGGGTGCCCACTAACAGGCAAGGCTCTCCGCGCTGAATCTCTTTAAGTATTTGCTCAAAGCTCTCTTTTTTGCGCGTGCTGTCGCGATCAATGCGGTGAACGGTAACCTTAGGAAAAAGCCCTTGCAGGGTTTCTTCGGTACGCTCGGTGCCGCTGCCCAGCGCGCGCAGGTCGCCGCTGCCGCACTCTGGACAAGCGTCTGGCAGGGCGCGACGGCTATCGCAGTGGTGGCAGGCCAGCAGCGGTGGCTGACGATGCAGCGTCATACGGGCGTCGCACTGGCCGCATTCGGCCATCCAGCCGCAGCTATGGCAAGCAAGCGTGGGGGCAAAGCCGCGACGATTAATGAACACCAATACCTGCTTGCCCGCATTAAGGGTGCTCTTTATGGCTTTAATGGCGCCTGGCAGCAGCCCGCCCTGGCGGCGCTGGTGGCGTAGGTCGATAAGCTCAAGCTTGGCAGGCGGATGACGACTGGGGCGCTGGGTCAGTCGCAAATGGCGATACGTGCCGCAAAGCGCTTGCTGCAAGCTTTCAAAGGAGGGCGTGGCACTGCCCAGCAACAACGGAATGTTGTGGTAGTGCGCTCTTGCAACGGCTAGGTCGCGGGCGTGGTAGCGCAGCCCATCATGCTGTTTATAAGAACCATCATGCTCTTCATCGACAATAATGGCACCGGGGTTAGCAAGTGGGGTGAAAATTGCTGAGCGGGTGCCAATGATGACCAGCGCGCGGCCATTGGCAGCGGCTTCCCACACATCAAGGCGCTCATGGTCGGTCAGCCCGGAGTGCAGCGCCACCACGGGCACGCGAAAACGGCTTCTAAAGCGCGCCAGGGTTTGGGGCGTTAGGCCGATTTCGGGCACCAGCACCAGGGATTGCTTCCCCTTGGCGGCCAGCGCCTCAATGAGCTGTAGATAAATTTCGGTTTTGCCGCTGCCGGTAACCCCCTCCAGCAGGCAAGGGTGGTAGCTATCGAGTTTTTCATGTAGCACGGCCAGCGCCGTGGCCTGTTCGCGATTAAGTGGCAGAGAGGGAGAGGCCAGTAAGCTGCCAGTGGTAGGTTTGGAGGCGGTTAAAATCATCTCTTCGGCGCGGGTGAACCCTTTTTTTTGCAGTGCTAATAACTGGTCGCGGGTAAAGCCGTGGGCGCTGATAGCGCGCGCTGCCAAGCCGTGCGGATGCTGACGTAATAAGGCATAAAGCTCGGCTTGTTTGGGGGCACGCTGCAGGGGTGATGCATCAGGCGTTTCAATGGGTAGCCAAAGCGTTTGCGTTCGCCCTGCCATGGGATGCCCTTGGCGTAGCCTGGCGGGCATAGCCAATTGCATGGTGTCGCCCAGGCTGTGCTGGTAGTAACGAGCGGTAAAGTGGCACAGCCACTGCCAATCGCTTGGCAGTGGCGCGTCATCAAGTACGTCGCTAATAGCACGCAGCTGCGAGTGAGGCAGTTCGCTGCTGTTCGCCAGCGCTACGACAACGCCGACTACCTCCCGGTGGCCAAACGGTACGCGCACCCTAAGCCCCGGCTGCCAGCCCACTTTAGGTGTCTGGCGGGCGGGTAAATAGTCAAATAGACGCCGTAACGGCGACGGTAGGGCAACTTTAAGCACCTGGCAGGAGGCTTGAGTTGGCTTTTGTGAGCCTCCCAGGGAAGAAACGGAATCGGGCAATTGGCCTCCGGCGTTAAGTTTGCTAAAATGCGTGGCCGCTTCGAATCTGTCAGATCGAGCGACTAACCGGTTAGTAGTTTTTTCACACCCGTATGCGGTGCCTGGCAACGGATCAGGTGGCGGCATACAGCTCATGAGGCTCAAGATGAAACAAGGTATCCACCCGAATTACAACACGGTCACCGCTACTTGTTCTTGCGGTGCAAACTTCCAGGTTGGTTCTACCTCTGGTCAGGACTTCTCTCTGGACGTGTGCTCCAACTGCCACCCGTTCTATACCGGTAAGCAGAAGCAAGCGACCACTGGTGGCCGTGTAGAGCGCTTCAACAAGCGCTTTGGCGCTGCTGTTAAGCGCGGCTAATCCTAACGGATTTGCGCTTCGCAGGCACGTTATGTGCTTTGCGCAAAAACCCACGCTTCGGCGTGGGTTTTTTGTTGGGTGTCGAAATGATAATAGCGTGAAGATACCTCTTATAAGCAGTCTTAAAATGCTGCGCTGCATCAATAAGCAAACCTTTATGGCTGGTGGCTTGATGTATAAGTTGCAGCAAATGGCGGATAAAAGTTACGAACGTGAGTTAAAAATCGCTAAAACGGCCGTTTTTCTGTCAGGTTGACTATGCGCTTGAGACCCTTGGGTTTTTTCTATATTCTGAAGTGACTTAACTATTTTAGGCTAATTGGACCCTGACCATGACGGATGCAAACAAGCAAGCGGCTTTGGATTATCACGCTAAACCGATCCCCGGTAAGCTTTCTGTGGAGTTAACCAAGCCCACCGCGACTGCGCGGGATTTGGCGCTGGCCTACAGCCCGGGTGTTGCTGAGCCGGTGCGTGAAATTGCCCGCGATGCGGAAAATGCTTACCGTTATACCGGTAAAGGGAACCTCGTCGCTGTTATTTCCGACGGTACCGCGATTCTGGGTCTGGGTAATTTGGGGCCGCTCGCAAGTAAGCCGGTAATGGAAGGCAAAGGCGTACTGTTCAAGTGCTTTGCCGGCATTAACTCGGTGGATATCGAAGTTGACGCTGAGAGTCCGCAGGCGTTTATTGATACCGTTGCCCGTATTGCCGATACCTGGGGTGGCATTAACCTGGAAGATATTAAAGCGCCTGAGTGCTTTGAGATCGAAAAGGCCTTGATCGAGCGCTGTAACATTCCTGTTTTCCATGATGATCAGCACGGTACCGCGATTGTGACCGCGGCGGGCATGCTGAATGCTCTGGATATTGCGGGCAAATCGATTGAGAACGTGAGAATCGTCTGCATGGGCGCAGGTGCTGCCGCCATTGCCTGCATGCGGTTGTTGGTGTCTTGTGGCGCTAAAAAAGAAAACCTAGTAATGCTTGATCGTCGTGGAGTTATCCACACTCACCGCGACGGCATCAATGAGTATAAGGCGCAGTTTGCCCTCGATACCGATATGCGCACGCTAGACGATGCCATTGACGGTGCTGACGTGTTTATTGGTCTGTCTGGTCCTGGCCTGCTGTCCGCTGATCAGGTGAAGAAAATGGCCGCCGACCCGGTTATTTTTGCGTGCACCAATCCTGATCCGGAAATTCATCCAGACGTTGCCCGCGCAGCCCGCCCAGACGTGATTATGGCCACTGGCCGCTCAGACTACCCCAACCAAGTTAACAACGTGCTGGGTTTCCCGTTTATCTTCCGCGGTGCCTTGGATGTACGCGCTACGCGCATTAACGAAGCGATGAAGCTGGCCGCCGTGCACGCCCTGAAAGACCTGGCCCGTGAGCCGGTACCCCAGGAAGTGCTGGATGCCTACGAGCGTACTGAAATGAGCTTTGGTCGTGAGTACATTATTCCAACACCGGTGGATGTTCGCCTGCTAGCGCGTATTTCCTCTGCTGTCGCCCAGGCAGCCGTTGAATCCGGCGTGGCGCGTAAGCCTTACCCGGCTCACTACCCGCTGCAAACCATTAACGACGTTTACGGCAACTAAGTAACCGTAAGTCGCTGCTATACGCGTTAAGCCTACGCCCGCTAATCAGCGGGCGTAGTCGTTTTAGGGCATGTAAAAGGGACTGAGGTAAAAAGCTTTTAGCTATGCGGGTAGCGGGTTAGCCCTTCTTGGGCGGTAGACGCCACTAAGCGGCCATCGCGCTGGTAAATATGGCCGCGTGCCAAGCCGCGGGCGCCGCCTGCCCAGGGGGAGTCAATGACGTAAAGCAGCCATTCGTCCAGCCGTGTATCCTCATGCAGCCATAGCGCATGATCGAGGCTGGCGATGCGCAGTTTGGGGTCGGTGTATTTAATGCCGTGGGGGATTAACCCCGTGGTGAGCAGGTTAAAATCAGATGCATAGGAGAGCAGATGGCGGTGCAGTGCCGGGTCGTCAGGCAGCGTGCCACCTGCTAAACGAAACCACAGGCACTGGCCTGCAGGCGCGCCATTATCCGGATTTTCCGGTAAGTGTAAAAATTCAATGGGGTGGCCAGGAAAGCGGGCATGCTTAACATCACCGCTTTCAATCAGCGCCTCGGGAGTAGGTACTTTGGGCATTGCACGCTGGTGGCTGATGCCCTCTTCCTCGCTTTGAAACGAGGCGCTACAGAAGAAGATAGGCCGGCCTTTTTGAATCGCCGTCACCCGCCGCGTGGTGAAGCTGCCGCCATCGCGAATGGTATCAACTTGGTAGACAACCGGGCGATGGGGGTCGCCTGGGCGAAGAAAGTAGCCGTGCTGGGAGTGGGGGCGGCGTTCATCGGGTACGGTGCGGGCCGCCGCCGCTAGTGCTTGGCCTAATACTTGGCCACCGTAAAGCTGAGGGAAGCCCAAATCTTGGCTTTGGCCTCGGAATAGCGTCTCTTCGAGGGTCTCCAACTCTAGTAAACTTACCAGCGTATTCAGCGCATCATTCATGCTCAGTGTCCTTGGTGCTGTCTGTTGTGCCGCCGATGACCGAAAGCGTACCTAGTGCGGCTATCGAATTATTAAAACGATCGTTTTGCTACCTTAGCGGAGTTTGCCTTGATACGCAGCGATGAATTTTACATGCACCGGGCGCTTGACCAAGCGCATTTGGCCTATGCAGCAGGTGAGGTGCCGGTGGGCGCTGTGGTGGTGGACGCCCTGGGCGATATTATCGGGGTGGGTCGAAATGCGCCGGTGGCTAGCTGCGACCCCAGTAGCCATGCCGAAATTTGTGCTCTGCGTGAGGCAGGGCAGCAGCTGGGCAACTATCGTCTGGAAGGCTGTACGCTGTTTGTGACGCTAGAACCCTGCATGATGTGTGCAGGGGCCATGGTGCATGCACGCTTAAGCCGCTTGGTATACGGCGCGGCGGAGCCGCGTTCCGGCATGGTGGAATCGAAAGCCAACTTGCTGGCCCAGCCCTGGTTTAATCATCAAGTAGCGGTGACGCGCGGTGTTCTGGCAGCACCTGCTAAAAAGCTACTCAAGCGCTTTTTTATCGAGCAGCGAGCGTCCTCTGGTAATAAATAGGCGTTAAACATCTTCACGAGCATTAAGCGTGCCCCGCTCAATGCGATTGCGCCCGCGGTGTTTAGCATTGTAAAGCGCTTCGTCGGCGGCTTGCATCATACGCGCCATATCTGGATTTTCGGGAAGTGGTCGATATCAAACAGGACTAAGCTAGTGGGACGTATCGCTTGGGCAGTCTCCATCTGTTCCAGAAAATAGCGACGATTGGCAATGCCGGTTAATTCATCATGGCGCGCTAGCCACTCAATTTCTTGCTGTAGCTTGCTGTGTTTTTTGATCTCTTGTTGAAGCGCGGCGTTACTTTTTTGCATTGCGCTATGTTGCTGTCCTAAGCGCTGAAACGTTTAGAGCACGAGATAGAGTAAATAGGCAAGGATTAAGCCAATGACTAAGCTGATTGAGGGTAGTCGAGGTAATTGGCTAATCAGGTACTGGCGCCGTGGTTGATAAGAGAGGGTCAGTGACTTATCTAGTAAATAAATGGAGTAGTGGTATGCCCAGTGGCCTGGGTCGGTAGAGTCTCCATGTTCTGCCAACACATGAGTGTCGTTGTACCACTGTATGGCCCCTTGGTTTGCAGGCAACTGCGTAAACAGTTTCTCAGCAAATAAGGGCAGGCTGACAGCCATGGCTGCTGCGCCTAAGCGCACTCGATGGCGTAGCAGGAGTGCTAATGCGCTCAGTTGCAAAGCCAGGGTCATGAATAGCGGTGCTTGGAAGCGCTCAACGCTGCCAGGGTATATCCAAGCAGCCAGGGTTTCCCAGCGGGCCGTTGTTACCCAGTTTTCCGGTAGTAGGTAGCTGATAAGTCCCGGTAGCAAAACGCCAATCGTCCCAGAGCTGAGCAGGCTTGCAAATAGTCAGCGATCTTTTTGAGCGCATAGCAGGCCTAGCGCTAACAGCACGAGTGCTATTGAGCTAACGCTGGGTTGCATTACAACAAGCGTAATAGCAAAGCAGGCTGCAGTGACTGATAGCCAGCGCTCCGCTTGTGCAATGGGCATAGAGACTGCTTCCTCGTATCAATTAAGCGGCGGCACAAGCTCGAACAATAGCGGCGACTCATCGTTGATAGGCGTTTGCCCTAGTTGGAAAAACTGGAGCCGACTACGCTCAACATACTCAATCATTTCGTAATAGCGGCGTATGTTGCGCACATAGATGACCGGCTCGCCGCCACGGGCATAGCCGTGGCGGGTTTGGCTGTGCCACTCGCGCTGCTGGAGAAGCGGCAGCGCGGTGCGTACCTCTTGCCAGCTATCAGGGTCTCCGCCGAGGGTTTCTGCGATCCTGCGAGCGTCATAAAGATGCCCAAGCCCCACGTTGTAAGCCGCCATGGCCATATAGAGCCGGTCATCACCGGTAATGCTTTCCGGCAGCCGGTCTTTAATGCTGCGTAGGTAGCGTGCGCCGCCGTCGATACTTTGTGCTGGGTCCGTGCGGTCGGCAATGCCCATCTCGCTGGCTGTTGGGTTGGTAAGCATCATCAAACCACGCACCCCGGTAGGTGATACGGCATCAGGGTCCCAATGGGACTCCTGATAGCCCACGGCAGCCAGAAGTTTCCAATCAAAGCCTGTTTCCTGAGCTGCCTGTTTAAAAAGCTCGGTGTAGGAGGGCAGGCGCTCGTTTAAGTGCGCTAAGAAAGTGCGCGTTCCCACGTACTCAAGGTAGTCATCGTGGCCGAAGTAGCGGTTAACCAGCTGCTCCAGCGTGCCGTCCTCTTGGAGCGTTTGAAGAAATTGGTTGGCGGCTTCCAACAGCCCCAAGCCTCGACTGCTGGGCACTGCCCATGCCATTGACAGCGGCTCGTCGAGAAAAAATCCCCGTTCCACATTAGGAAAAAACAGCCGGTTAAGCCGGAACTGGTGGTCAAAAATGAGCGCCGCATCCAGCGTGCCGTTTTCAACTTGGGCAAGCAGTTCGGCAACTTCTATCTCATGAGACTCTTTCCAACTAAGTGCCGGGTAGTCGCTTTGTAGCGCCAACAGCGCTTGGCTGGTGCCTGCGCCGCTAAGCGTGCCAAGTTCAATGCCGACTAAATCCTCGGGGTGGGCAATTCCGTGTAGACCGCGTCGATACACCACCAGTGGCTGCATCTGAATAATGGGGCGGGTGTAGTGGATGCCTGGTGAGTCGGGCAGTAACGGCAGTCCCGCCGCGCCTAAATCGCCTTGCTCGCGCACCGCTGGCAGTACGCTTTCGGGATGATGGCTGGCGTTTAGATTTAAGCTGACGTCCAGGTGGTCAGCAAACCGCTGCATTAACTCGTACTCAAACCCGGTAGGGCCTTGGCGGCCCTCGTAATAGGTTGTTGGCGTATTACGGGTATGAATAGTAATAAAGTCTTTTGCCTGTATCTGGGTTAAATGCTCGCTTGGCGGCACCCAGGAAGGCGGGGTAATCATTACCAGTAAAACAGTGATAGCTAACGCCCTATAGGTGCTTAGGGAGGTAACAAAGTGTCGGTAGATCAGCGTTAGCATGGCGTCAGTTCAGCGTGAAACATGCTGTCACGATACCCAGCCTTTAAGAGGCTGTCACCTTGTTGATTTCGTGTGGCCGACGCTTTCCAGTATCATAGGCACTTATTGGTATCATAAAGAGGGGTCGCATTGCGGCCTGGTGATTTCCTGCTCGAACTCTTCCTGCTTTAGAGGCTCCCAGATATGCTCGAACTGCGAGGCGCACCCGCCCTTTCTGCCTTCCGCCATGAACGGCTGTTAACGGTGTTGCGTGAACGTGTTCCGGAGGTGGAGGCGCTATCCGCCCATTACGTCCACTTCATTGATCACCACGAAGAGCTCGATAACGCCACTCAAGAGCGTTTAGCTCAGCTGCTCGACTACGGTAGCCACGAAAGCCAAGACGCCCCGGAAAACGCCCAGCGTTTTCTGGTGGTGCCGCGCTTAGGCACTCAGTCTCCCTGGTCCTCTAAAGCAACCGATATCGCCCATAACTGTGGGCTGGGTCAAATTAGCCGCATTGAGCGAGGTATTGATTACCGAGTAGGGCTACGCGGAGACGTCAGCGCTGACACCCTGCAGGCAGTCGCCGCACTGCTACATGACCGCATGATAGAAACCGTGCTGGACGATGCCGCCGACGCCGCCAAACTGTTTGCCCATCACGCGCCAGCCCCCCTTGGCAGTGTGGATATTTTAGACGGTGGCCGCGACGCCTTAGCAACGGCTAACCGCGAGCTTGGCCTGGCCCTGGCAGAAGATGAAATTGACTACTTAGTGGCTGCGTTTGTTGAGCTTGGCCGCAACCCAAGCGATGTCGAGCTGATGATGTTTGCCCAGGCAAACTCTGAGCACTGCCGCCATAAAATCTTCAACGCGGACTGGGTAATTGATGGTGAAGCGCAGCCCTATTCGCTGTTTAAGATGATTAAGAATACCTTTGCGTCCTCGCCGGATAACGTGCTTTCCGCCTACAGCGACAACGCGGCGGTGATTAAGGGCAGCTACGGTGGACGCTTCTTCCCCACGCCGCTAACGGGTGCCGAGGGCGAGCGCGCTAGCTACGATGCTCACCAAGAGCCGATCCACATTCTGATGAAGGTGGAAACCCACAACCACCCCACGGCGATTGCGCCATTTCCAGGGGCAGCGACAGGCTCAGGTGGTGAAATTCGTGACGAAGGCGCCACCGGCATCGGCGGTAAGCCCAAAGCGGGTCTCTCGGGCTTTACGGTTTCTAACCTGCGTATTCCCGAATTCGTGCAGCCTTGGGAAGCCTTTGATTACGGCAAGCCCGAGCGTATGCAGTCGGCGTTGCAAATTATGCTGGATGGCCCGATCGGTGGCGCAGCGTTTAATAACGAGTTTGGCCGCCCCAACCTAACCGGCTACTTCCGCACCTACGAGCAGGATACGCTGAGTGAAGGTGGCATTGAGCGCAGGGGGTTCCACAAGCCGATCATGCTGGCGGGTGGCTACGGTAATATTCGCGCGCAGCACGTGCAAAAGGGCGAAATTCCCGTTGGCGGTAAGCTGATTGTCATGGGTGGCCCTGCCATGCTGATTGGTTTGGGCGGCGGTGCGGCGTCCAGCATGGCATCAGGTGTTTCAAGTGCCGATTTGGACTTTGCCTCGGTTCAGCGGGAAAACCCGGAGATCGAGCGTCGCGCTCAAGAGGTCATCGACCGCTGTTGGGCGTTAGGTCTTCAAAACCCCATTCGCTTTATTCACGACGTAGGTGCAGGGGGGCTTTCCAACGCGCTGCCAGAACTCGTCAAAGATGGTAACCGCGGCGGTCTGTTTGACCTGCGCGCGGTGCCCAACGCTGAACCCGGCATGAGCCCGCTGGAAATTTGGTGTAACGAAGCCCAGGAGCGCTATGTACTGGCGGTGGCGCCGGAAGATTTAGCTACTTTCGATGCGCTGTGTAAGCGCGAGCGCTGCCCCTACGCGGTAGTGGGCGAGGCTCTTGAGCATCATCACCTAGAAGTGCGCGACGGTCATTTTGACACCAAACCCGTCGATCTACCGATGAGCGTGCTGTTTGGCAAAGCCCCCAAGATGACCCGCACATTTGAGCGTCAAACGCCTGAGCTTTCCGGTGTGATGCTCGACAACCTGGACCTACGTGAGGCGCTGGACCGGGTGCTGCGTTTGCCTGCGGTGGCCTCTAAAAGCTTCTTGATCACCATTGGCGACCGCTCCATTACCGGCCAAGTGGCCCGTGACCAGATGGTTGGCCCGTGGCAGGTGCCGGTGGCTGATGTTGCTGTTACTACCGCAAGCTTTGACACCCATGCCGGTGAAGCGATGGCCATGGGCGAGCGCCCACCGGTCGCGCTGATTAACCCCGCCGCCAGCGCCCGTTTGGCCGTTGCCGAAGCGATTACCAACTTAGCCGCCGCGCCCATTGCCAAGCTATCCGATATTAAGCTCTCGGCTAACTGGATGAGCGCCGCGGACCACCCTGGCGAAAACCAAGCGCTATTTGAAGCGGTGCATGCAGTGGGTATGGAACTCTGCCCAGCACTAGGCATTGCTATACCCGTGGGCAAGGACTCCATGTCCATGCGCACCGCTTGGCAGGACGATGCTGACGAGAAGAGCATCACTTCACCGCTCTCCCTGGTGGTGACGGGGTTTGCGCCGGTGACTGATGCGCTTGCCACGCTGACCCCGCAAATCAATGTGGAGCAAGAAGAGTCTGACTTGATCCTGATTGACCTGGGGAATGGCCAAAACCGCTTGGGCGGCTCGGCGCTGGCGCAGGTGTATGGCCAAGTAGGCAACGAATGCCCCGATGTGGACGACCCCGAAGACCTAAAAGCGTTTTTCGAGGTAATCCAGGGCCTCAACCGCGACGGTAAGCTGTTGGCCTATCATGATCGCAGCGATGGCGGCCTACTGGTCACGTTGCTGGAAATGGCCTTTGCTGCCCATGCGGGCCTTGAAATTAAATTGGACTGGCTGATCGACGAGCCGGTGGAAGCCTTTAACGCGCTGTTCTCGGAAGAGCTAGGCGCGGTGATTCAGGTGAACCGGGCAGACACTGAAGAAGTGCTGACCCAGTTTGCCATCGCGGGTATTGAGACCTGCGGCGTTATTGCCCGCCCCCGCTACGACGACCAAGTACGGGTCACGCTGTTTGAAGAACCGTTATTAGAAAC
>NZ_AHBC01000036.1:0-16014 GCF_000236625.2 Halomonas sp. GFAJ-1 | reverse complement strand
GGCGCAGGCGATCCGCCAGGCGGGTCATCAGGTAACGGGCACGATCTTCGCCCTCACGATCCAGTACCGATTCCAGGGAGTCCAGCCACTCCGTGGTTTCGACTGTATCGAGATCTTCTCTTGTCTCCAGACTCATAGAGGTCTCTCCGAATGACGATAAAGGGTAAGCCTCACAGCCTGAAGGGTGGTCTCCGTTCAGGCTGTGGGAAAAGCAGTCATGCTAAGCGTGCGAGTAGTAAGTATTTGAAAAATTGAGTGTATGAAAACTTACTCTGCCATCTCAGCACGCACGTGCAGGCGAAAGCGCGCTATTTGAATGATTTGGTCAATGGCGGTTTGACGTTCAGTCGCTGCGTCGTTTTCAAGACGCGTTTCGAACGCAGCGAGAATGGCGTGGCGATCAAGCCCTTTAACGGCAATGACGAAGGGAAAGCCAAACTTATCTTGGTAAGCCTGATTCATCCGTTGGAAGCGCTCAAACTCTTCAGCCGAACACTGGTCTAGCCCGGCACCTGCTTGCTCACGGGTGGAGTCCTGAGTTAACTCGCCGGCCAAGGCGGCTTTTCCTGCGAGGTCAGGGTGAGCGCGGATAACGGCAATTTGTTCATCGATAGCTGCGTTGCGAAGCACTGCTCCCATGGTGTCTGCCAATACGTCGGCATCATCATGCTGGGTGGTAAGGCCCTGTTTCCAGGCAGTTTCTGCTACCCATGGCGAGTGTTCAAAGATATCACCGTAGTGGGCAAGAAAGGCTTCTAAACCGAGGCTGCTAGGACGGGCGGCGTTTAAAGTGTGCGGCATCGTATGCTCCAGTTGTATGTTTTTGTCTTTCTTATTGTATACAAGAAATATAGCTAAATGTACTCTAAGTAATGCCGTTATCGCAAAAAAAAACGGTTGTTCACGCCAGCAGAAGCATTCGCGGCGTTGAAAAATGCGTCTAAAAACAAAATCAAACAAACGAGGTTTTCGCATGTTGAAGAGAAACCGTGCAGTGGCTAAGTATGTATCAGTGGTCACGCTTCTTGGCGGTATGTCGGCAGGTGCCCATGCGGCGACATGGAGCGATACGTTTGTGGGGTATCGCTATGGAACACAGTTTACGGAGCCTAATAACCCCGAGAATGTGGAGAAGCATATTCTCCAGTTCACCCATGTAAGTGGTTATTCACTAGGCCAAAACTTTTTCAATTTAGATGTTCTTCAATCCAGCAGTGACGACCCTGCCAATAACAGTGATTCAGGGGCAACAGAAGCGTACCTGGCCTACCGTCATCAACTTCATGCTGGGGAGGTATTTGATGAACCGCTCGCGTTCGGGCCAGTGAGGGATATGGCGCTGACCTCTGGGTTTGACCTAAACACCAAAAACACCGGCTTTGCGCCGCGTAAGCGCCAACTGCTGGTTGGGCCAACGTTTAAGTTTGACGTACCGCGTGGCTTTGTCGACCTAAGCCTGTTCTATAGCCGTGAGTGGAACCATTGCGGCCTACCGCCCTGTGGGCTACCGGAAAACCAAAACAGCATCTCCTTTGATCCTTATTACCAAATCAATTTGGCTTGGGGGCTACCGTTTGAAGCCGCTGCGTTACCGCTAAAATTTCAAGGCTTCTATAGCTACAACGGTGCGAAAGGTGACGACTACTTTGGTGACTCGACCAAACCTGAGCAGTTAATGCGCACCTCACTAATGCTGGATGTAGGGCAGGTTGCATGGGGGGCGGAAAACTCTCTATGGGCAGGTGTTGGCTATGAGTATTGGCGTAATAAATGTGGCAACCACGACAAGCCCGGTGTAGATACTGATGCCATGACGTTTAATCTAGAGTGGCATTTCTGATTATTCAGCAAAACGCTGAACGTTAGGGGTATCACATCGCTGGGGGCCTAGGCCCCCAGCGTTACGTTTAAACGATCAACACGCCTGCATTATATGGTCTACAAAACGCCTTACCTTTGCTAGTTCTCCTAGGTGTTCTGGGTACACCAGGTAATAAGCGCTCTCACTGAGCCTTTTATGCGGCCAAGCAAGCGTTAGCCGTTCGGCGGTGAGCTCTTCATCGACTATAAAGCGGGGCACTAATGCAACGCCGCCGCCCGCCATGGAGGTTCGCACCAGCATGGTAAACGTCTCAAAGCGTGTACCGTGATAGCTGCGATCCGTAGTAATTTTTTGGCCTGCAAACCAGTGATGCCAAGCATCCGGGCGGGTGGAGAGGTGGAGTAACGGTAGTTGTGCTAAGTCATCCACCGTGTGAACGGGGTGTTGAGCCAACAGCGCAGGGGCGGCAACCGCCACCATTTCTTCATCGAATAATTTATGGCAGGCAAGGCTAGGCCAACTGCCATGACCGTAAAAAAAGGCGATGTCGATATTTTGCTGCTCAAGATCAAAGTCTTTTACCCGGTCATGAAACTCCAAGCTAATGCCGGGGTTAGTGGCTAAAAAAGCGGGCAATTTATCGGCTAACCAGCGGCTGCCAAAACTTGGCAGCGTCGCAATTTTCAGCACCTCACTATTCCCGCTAAAGGTCATAATGGTGTGGGCCGACATCTCAATTTGAGTGAGCACTTTGCGAACATCGCTAAGAAAGATGGCGCCTTCAGGCGTCAGCAGCAAGCTTCGCCTTACGCGACGAAAAAGCTTGTGCTGCAGCAGTGTTTCAAGATGAGCGACCTGCTTGCTTACCGCGCTTTGTGTGAGGCTCAGTTCATCGGCTGCACGAGTGAAACTCATATGCCGTGCCGCGGCTTCAAAGCACTGCATTGCCGCCGTTGAGGGAAGGTTACGAGATGCCAAACAAAATGCTCCTGCTGATTTATGCACTGTCTTGATGTTTCACCACCCCGGCGAGGAGTGGAGCAGTAACGAGCAGTGCTTATATCTCAAATGTTGAGTATACATTCCTGTTAGGCATGCATTCGGCTATTTTTTTCGTTTGTGATCCGTCACGTGTACTTGTTTTGATAAGTGTATTAAACGGACATTGAGAGCCATAACATGACCCAAACAGACCTTCTTTCAACCAATGATGTTCGCGACCGTTTCTCTAAAGCTATGTCGGCCATGTATCAAGCCGAAGTGCCGCAGTACGGTACGCTTCTTGAACTTGTCGAGCGGGTTAACCAAGAAACCCTTAGCCAACAGCCTGAGCTGCAACGCCGCCTGGAAGCGCAGGGTGAGTTGGCTCGTTTGAGCGTAGAACGCCATGGGGCCATTCGCGTGGGAACCGCCGAGGAGCTTTCCATGCTGCGCCGCCTGTTTGCCGTGATGGGCATGTATCCGGTGGGCTATTACGATCTTTCTGAAGCGGGGGTGCCGGTTCATTCAACCGCTTTCCGGCCTATCGAAGATGACGCTTTGGCGCGGAATCCTTTCCGTGTTTTTACCTCGCTACTGCGTTTAGAGCTTATCGAAAGCGAAGCACTGCGCCAGCGCGCAGCAGCCATTTTGGCGAAGCGGGATATTTTTACCCCTACGGTGCGCGAGCTAATTGAGCGCCATGAAAGCCAGGGCGGGTTAACCAGTGAAGAGGCGGATCAGTTCGTTAAGGAAGCGCTTGAAACTTTCCGTTGGCACCAAGATGCCACGGTAGATCTAGACACGTACCAAGCACTACACGATGAGCACCGCCTGATTGCCGATGTGGTGTGCTTTAAGGGGCCGCATATTAATCATCTCACGCCGCGCACCTTAGACATTGATGAAGTTCAGCGCCGTATGCCGGAAATGGGTATGAATCCTAAAGCGGTGATTGAGGGGCCTCCGCGTCGTGAGAGCTCAATTCTGCTCCGCCAAACTAGTTTTAAAGCGCTTGAGGAGTCTATCCGCTTTGCTGGCGATACGCAGGGGACTCACACAGCACGCTTTGGTGAAATTGAGCAGCGTGGTATGGCGCTAACACCGAAGGGTCGTGCCCTTTATGACCGTCTACTTAATGAAGGACGAAAACAAACCGCAGGCCTGGGTAACGACGACCACCAGGCGGTAATGAATAAGGTGTTTGCTGAATTTCCTGATAATGACGAGGCGATTCGGCACCAGCAGCTGGCCTATTTTCACTATCACCTGACCGATACTGGCCGAGCCTTTAACGGCAGCGTTGAGAAAAATATGGATGCGCTGGTAGAACAAGGTTTGGTGGAAGCACAGCCCATCACCTATGAGGACTTTCTACCGGTGAGCGCCGCCGGCATTTTCCAGTCTAACTTGGGCGGTGCACAAAATGACGCCTACGCAGCCAACGCTAACCGCGAAGCCTTTGAAGAAGCATTGGGCGCCCAGGTGACCGATGAATTGGCACTCTATGCTGAACGTGAAAATATGTCTAAAGAGAACGTATTGGCACGTTTAAAAGCTAATACGTAGTTTGTGATTAACGTACAGCATAAGGATGTGCTGTATTTATTGTTTTAATTCATGGGTTAATGCCTGGAAATTAATATAATTATCTAGCGTATAAAAACATTTATGTATTTGCTGTTGACGCGAGTGATATAGAAGCGCAGACTGCCTGTAGTTGGTTAGCAAGTCGAACGTTGTCAGCAGTATCGAAGCATTTTAGCGTTGAGCCTGGTGAAAGTTTCTTGTTCTACCCTCTGTAACTCGGGTATTTCCCCGGCATTAATTTCGCTAAATCGAGGATTTCGATCATGGCAACTGGTACCGTAAAGTGGTTTAACGACACTAAAGGCTTCGGCTTTATTTCTCCTGAAGTTAGCGGCGACGATCTGTTCGCACACTTCTCCGAAATTCAAGCAGACGGCTTTAAATCCCTGCAAGACGGTCAAAAGGTCTCTTTTGACGTCACCCAGGGCCAAAAAGGCCTTCAAGCTTCTAATATCAAGGTTATGGAATAAACCCCATATCACGATATTAGCTACCGACTAGATCGGTAAGCTTAAAACCCCGCCAAGTGCGGGGTTTTTGCGTTATTGCCTTTTGGTTAGACTTTCAATCTCGGTTATTAAGTGTGTTTTTATTATTTAATAAACCAATGGCTTTAAATAGTGATAGGCGCTGTAAGAGAGGCATTTCGCTCTACCTACCTGTTATCTAATTCATTCATCAGCTTAGATATGTTTTTGGCGGAGCTGCCCGTGTCGTCAGCAAGTTTTCGTACGTTATCAGCTACTACAGCAAACCCTTTACCAGCCTCGCCAGCACGCGCAGCCTCTATGCCGGCGTTGATGCTCAATAAGCGCAGCATTTTTAACGTATGTACAATTTGTTCGGTTTCTGAGGCGATTCCACGGCTAATTGTCGCAAGCCGTTCCTCGTTTTGACGCCGTGCCTGGATATCGGTGACCACACCTTCCAAATAGATAACGGTGCCGTTTTCATCTGTAACTGCGCCGCCATACTCACTTACCCAGCGCAGGCTGCCGTCTTTATTTTTTAATCGGTAGTCGGCTTGCCAGTTTTGCTTGGCATCAATGGCTTTTTCGATAGCCTGGTCAAGCGCCGCAGCGTCATCAGGATAAATCAGCTCTACATAGGATTGGTGGCGATTGTTTAGCAAATCCTCAACCGTATACCCAGTCAGGTCTTTTACCCGGCCCGTCAGATTCAGCATCGTGTAGTGTTCGTCGTTTCGACAGCGATATAAGAAGCCGTTCATACGCGTAGCGATACTTTCATATACATTGTCGTGCTCAGACATTCGACGGTGACCTTTTCTCTTGTGTGGGGCGTAACTATTGCACTGTGCCGCCGTTGGGGGTTGTAGTCCAGCGTAGTGTGAAGCTGTCTAGATTTTAACCGATTGATCAAATGGGTTAACCGACTCGTTGTGGGCTTGAACTATTAATGCTTAGGTACTTCTTTTTAGCAGTTTGAAGGGGGAATAATTTAGCGAATTTCCTGCATTGCTTGTGAAGGGTGTCATTGAGAAAATGGCGCTAGCACACGGCCGTTGAGGACCCAGTATGAAGACTATGTCTAATATGGGGTTTGCTCTTTTTGGGGCAGCCCTGGTCGCGATTAGCTATGGGCTTGCGCGCTTTGCGTTTGGTTTGTTTGTGCCTTCCATTAGCGCTGAACTGAACCTGACCGCGTACTTGGTGGGCATTATTGGGGCACTGCCGTTCATTAGTTTTGTGCTGGCCACGCTGGTTGCCCCACTGGCTGCAGACCGGTTTGGTGCGCGTAACTTGGCGGTACTTTCTGGTGGCATTGGGGTGGCAGGGCTTGTTGTCATAAGCCAGTCAACCAGTGCGTTGTCGCTCGGTGTGGGTGTGTTCATCTGCGGCATCTGCACGGGGTTGATGATGCCCGCACTGACCGCTGCTATGCAGGCGTTGGTGAGTCGAACGATGCATGGCCGTGTCAGCTCAATCATGAATGCAGGCACCAGTGTTGGCATTATCGTCGCAGTGCCTACCGTCGTCTTCCTGGCGGATGCCTGGCGTTTTACCTACTCAAGCTTTGCCGTGTTAGCGGGCTTTGGGGTTGTTGCCGCATGGTACTTTATTCCCTCGGTCTCTCGAATTGTGCCAGCGAATGCTGCACCACCACCGCCGATTACGCGACTGCAGTGGTCGCGCCTTATCCGGCTTTCACTATTTGCCTTTGCTATGGGCTTTGTGGCGGCACCATACTGGCTTTTTGCCCCCGATTTGGTCGTTACTCTTGGCGCTTTGCCGCCAAACCAAACGGGTTGGCTCTGGTTTGCCGTGGGGCTTGCTGGGCTTGGGGGTGCCGTCGTGAGTGATTTGGCTGACCGCAATAACCCACCTATTACGCAAGCATTAATGCTGATGATGCTCTCTTCAAGCTTAGTGTTGCTGGCGGCTAGCCCAAGTTATTTAGCGTTGGCGATGTTTTCGGCCATGGTGTTTGGCCTTGCTTATATGAGCTTAACCGGGCTTTATCTGATGACGGGCATTCGGCTATTGCCGGGGCGGCTTGCCATGGGGCCGGTGTTGCCTTTTATGGCCTGTGCGCTGGGGCAAGCGGCAGGTTCCCCTGTGGTCGGCTTACTGGTAGATGGCTTTGGTTACGCTTATGCGTTCTCAGTATTCGCGGTAGTGGGTATCGTGATAGCGATTATATCGCCCGCTTACCCAGGCCATATTGATTACTGGGCGGACTTGGTAGAAGAAGCTGCGGAAGAAGAATCACCCCACGAGCAAGAGGAGCAGCCGGTTGCTGAAGAGACGGGCCTCCAGGCTGCGTACGATCAACAACTGCTGGATGAAAATGGCGAACCCCTTGAGGAACCCGTTGACCAAGAGGCCAGCGCGTCCTAAGGCGCTTCTGATTCACGTTGTGCGGTCGAAGGAACTATTGAAGCCAAATCGGCAGCTCTGGTGACGTCAGGGTTTTATCGCCGTTTTCCGCCATGGCTTGCCTTCACAGGTCGCATAATTTGCACAGTCGGCTAAGCAGCCACGGCAGGGCAGCCGCAGGGGCGTGGGTGAAGGAGGCGTTGGTTTTATGGGGGCTGTCATAATTTTGGCCTTTATAGCGGGCGGGTTTAAAGGGGGTTGCACGGTCACAAGTTGGTGCGATTGTTTACCTTGATAGAAGCACTTTCATTCACTTTAGCACCCCTTGGTCTCGTAACCCAGCAGTGACAAAAGCGCGCTCCAGCGCAATCGTCGGCTGCATGCCACCCTGTTGCCTGCTATGGTCAAAAGCCGCTTCTTATTACCGAGCCTTTGCCCTTATGAGCCAGTACCCCAACCGCCGTGTGTTGCTTCGGTTATTAGGACTCCTGCGCCCTTATCGCTTGCGTCTTGCCTTGGCAGGCATGGCGTTACTGTTCGCCTCGGGCAGCGTACTGTTGTTAGGCAATGGGCTGCGCTTGGTGATTGACAATGGCTTTATGGCAGCAGACTCACGCGCACTGGCCAAAACGCTGGGGCTAATGTTAGGCGTGGTGGCGCTATTGGCGATGGCATCAGCGCTGCGCTACTACCAAGTGACCTGGATTGGGGAGCGCTTGGCCGCAGATCTTCGCCAGCGTGTTTTTGATCATTTGCTTAGCCTGGAGCCGAGCTTTTTCGAGAGTGCCAGTGATGGCCGTGCAGCGGGGGAAATTGCGTCGCGGCTTACCGCTGACACCAGCGTGTTGCAAAGCTTGTTTGGTTCATCCATTTCGCTGGCGTTGCGTAATCTGGTCATGCTGGTGGGTGCGGTGGCGCTCATGCTGATGACCCAGCCGTGGCTTTCGGCAATGGTGCTTGTGGGTATTCCCGCCACGCTACTGCCTATTGTGTGGTATGGCCGCCGCGTGCGACGGCTTTCGCGCACTAGCCAAGACCGCGTGGCGGAGCTTGGTCGCTATGCTGAAGAGGCACTCAGTGGCCTCCAAACACTCCAGGCGTTTAACCATGAAGCCGTTGATAAAGTTCGCTATGGTCAGCGTGTTGAGCAGGCATTTAGTAGCGCGGTGGCACGCACTCAACAGCGCGCCTGGCTCACCGGCGTTGCAATGTTGGTGGTGTTCAGCGGCGTTGGCTTAATGCTTTGGCAGGGTGGGCAGGCGGTATTGGCCGGAACAATGAGTGCTGGTGAGCTATCGGCCTTTATATTTTACGCGCTGCTGGCGGCGGGGGCGGTAGCTACCTTGGCTGAGGTGGCGGGTGATGTGGAGCGCGCTGCGGGGGCGGCAGAGCGGCTGCTGGAACTGCTGGACACCCAGCCCACCATACGGTCCCCAGCCAACGCAGTGGCACTGCCACCCCCCACGCGCGGTGAGATCGCCTTAGAAAATATTCACTTCACGTACCCCGGGCGGGAAACACCGGCCCTTAGCGGCTTTGACCTGGACATTCAGGCCGGAGAGCGCGTGGCCGTTGTCGGGCCCTCCGGCGCGGGAAAAAGTACTCTGCTGGGGCTACTGCTTCGCTTTTACGACCCTGACCAGGGGCGCGTCACGTTGGATGGCGTTGATATTCGTAGGTTAGATACTGCCATCTTGCGCAGCGCCTTGGGGTTAGTGGCTCAAGAACCCGTGCTGTTTAGTGGCTCGGTGGCGGAGAACCTCCGCTACGGTTGCCCTGAGGCAAGTGATGAAAGGCTACGTGCGGCGGTGGAGGATGCCAGCGCCATCGACTTCATCAACGCGCTTCCCCAAGGGTTTAATACGCCCCTTGGCCCGGGCGGCGTGCAGCTTTCCGGCGGCCAGCGCCAGCGGCTCGCGATTGCCCGCGCGCTGCTTAAAAACCCGGCCGTGCTGCTGCTTGATGAAGCGACCAGTGCGTTGGATGCGGAGAGCGAGCGCCTTGTCCAGCAGGCGCTAGATCGATTAATGCAGGGGCGCACCAGTATTGTGATTGCCCACCGGCTAGCCACGGTGATTAACGCGGATCGCCTGCTGGTACTGAAAGAGGGGCGGCTTGTAGCATCAGGCACCCATGCAGAGCTGATCAATACGAGCCCGCTGTATCGTCATTTGGCGGCGCTGCAGTTTGGCGCAGAAACGCCGCCAGGAACCGAGTCGGTTTCATCCCCTGCGTAGCAGATGGCCTGGGGCGAACGCCCTTTTGTTGCTGGTTATCAGCGGGATGCCCCACTAGCACGATGGGCGTTTTACCGGCGCTTTTTGGCAGTGTACATCGCGCTATCTGAATGCCTGAGCAGCGTGTCCGCATCGTCCCCATCGGCGGGGTAGCACGCCACACCGATACTGCAAGATGGCATGCTGATCTCACCGAATTCTGCGCCCAGCGGCTCGGCCAAGACGGTGAGAATCTGCTCTATCTTGTGTGTCACGGCTTCCATCGAGGGGATATCCGTCAGCAGTACCGTGAATTCATCGCCGCCCATCCGCGCGACGCTATCCGTTTCACGTAGGCAACTTTCTAGTCGTTGCGCCACCGCACAGAGCACCCCATCCCCTATGGCATGTCCATAGGTATCGTTTATCGTTTTGAAGTCATTCACATCCAGGAAAAGTACCGCGAGGCTATTCTGGTGACGCCGGGCTGTGCTCAAGCCGGAGACTAATCGATCATAAAAGAGCGATCGATTGATTAGCTTCGTTAATGGGTCGTGATGCGCGAGAAAACGTAATTCATCTTCAGCTTGTACGAGGGCCGTGACGTCCCGGGCTACGCCGATACGCACTTCCTTGTCTTCATACCAGCGAGCAGACCATAAAATGTGCACCGTACTGCCATCCTTGCGGAGGTAGCGGTTGCGGAAATCAACGTGAGGCTGGCCGCTCATGACGCGCACAATGGACGCTTTGGTGAGCGCGAGATCCTCAGGGTGCATGTAACGGGTGATTAAGGTGCTGACCAGCTCATCCGCACGGTAGCCAAGCAGCGACTCGCAAGCGTCACTCACAAAGAGAATCTGATTGTCTCCGTCAACCACGAAGACCGTGTCCAGCATCAAGTGAACTAGCTTGGGGTAGAGTGCTTGCAGGTCAACGGGCATAGGCTAATCCGGTGAACATTGTTCGATGGCGGCTAGTCGTAAAGTAGCGCTAAGCATCTTGAGAAAACTGATCATAACCCATGGTTCAAACCCTAATACGTTGACCAGACAACGTAAGACTATTGGCGGGTTCAGCTCACTAGCTCCATCATGAACTTAGAACGGTATGAAAGTCGTCATAGAGCACAAATACATGAAAACCGTATCAGTTGAGAAGCACGCTTGAAATAGCCACATAACAGCAGGGCTTAGAACAGGGTTAATAGCCGCCCTAGCGTTTCCATGCCATGTTCGCTGCGTGTGTTCCACGGGTGGCCATAGCTTAATCGTACGCAGTGCCGGAACTGCTGTGTTGCTGAAAAAATCGGGCCGGGCGCTAAGCTAACGCCATGATCGAGCGCCATGTTAAATAAGCGCAGTGAATCTACTGTCTCAGGAAGCTCTACCCACAAAAAGTAGCCGCCATCAGGGCGAGTGATACGCGTTTGGGTGGGGAAGTAACGATCTGCGGCTGCCAGCATGCTGCCTTGTTGGGCTTCTAAAGCGTGGCGAAGCTTACGTAAATGGCGATCATAACCGCCGTGCTGCAAATAATCGGCAATGGCTGCCTGGGCGGGCACGGAAGGCGAGATGGTTGTCATTAGCTTCAGCCGAGCAACGGCCTTGGCGTAGCGGCCACCGGCTACCCAGCCAACGCGGTAGCCGGGTGCCAAGCACTTCGAGAACGAGTTGCAGTGAATAACCAGCCCCTCATCATCATAGGCTTTTACTGGGGTAGGGGGCTTGCTTCCAAAATAAAGCTCGGCATACACATCATCCTCTAACATGGGGACTTGGTGCTGTTTTAACAGCTGGCAAAGGGTCTGTTTTCGCTCATTACTTAGGCTGGCACCGAGCGGGTTTTGTAGATGGCTCATAAACCAACAGGCTTTGATAGGTAGCGACGCCATTCGCTCTGCTAACACCTCAAGGTCGATGCCCTCCCGCGGATGAACCGGAATTTCCACCGCACGCAATTTCAGCCGCTCTAGGACTTGCAGGCTGGCATAAAAAGCCGGGGACTCAACCGCTACTAAATCGCCTGGTTGGGTTACGCACTGTAGAGCTAGATTGAGCGCTTCCATTGCACCGTTGGTAATAACCAACTCCTCCATAGGCAGAGTAATACCGCCCAGCATGTAGCGCAGCGCAATTTGTCGACAGAGGTCGATATGCCCCGTTGTCATATTGGCCACCACCTGCTGGGGCGAAAGAGCACGTAGCCCCCGGGACATACTAGTGCTCAATCGAGAGAGCGGAAACAGCTCAGGGCTGGGGAATGCGGACCCAAAAGGCACTGTTTGGTCGTCTTGCAGCGAATCGAGTACTGAGAATACTAGCTCACTTACTTTTACGTCCGCTGGGGCGGTGGGCTGCAACGTCACACGTGGTTCGCCCAGCAGGCGCCGAGCATGCTCACGAACAAAATAGCCTGAGCGTGCCCGCGCGGTGATGAGGCCGCGGTTTTCAAGTAAGTAGTAAGCCTGAAACACCGTGGATGGACTAATGCCATGATGGAGGCTGGCCTGACGAACGGAAGGAATGCGCTCCCCAGGGCCCAGGACACCCTGGCGAATTAGCGCGGCTATCTCATCGGCAAATTGTTCGTAGCGTTTCATGGGATAAACCGTCTGTTTAGCACAGTGTTAGGTAGCACGGCGTAACGCTTTGCGGTAGGGAAGTACCACTGTGACGCAGTTGAAAAATTTAAAACAGGCTCAACTCAGGCAATAAAAAGCATATCAGATGGAGGTTTATAGGCGGGAATGCCTCAACTGATCCGCAATATTTCTCTAAAACTGCGCCTGTTTGTCATCCGGCTTAGTGGAGATAGTAGTGGCTAATCATCGGTGACGCCCCTCGACCGTCTAGACCTCCACTCCTTTTTTTCTGGATATCGGTATGACGCAACGCATTCCACTGCACAACCTAACCGCTGAGGCAGCGGTTGAGCATCACTCACCTTCGTCTGATGCTTCCCGTCACTACGCTTCTAGCAACCCTCCTTCCCCTAATAAGTCCCCCACGCTTGGGCATATTTATGTACGAGAAATAGGTGGTTTTTTTCAGCGCATCCGGCGCCGCTCAAATTGGTTGTTAATGGCCCTCTATTTTGGTTTGCCATGGTTTAATTGGGGGGATAGGCCGCTGGTATGGTTTGACCTGTCTGCCCAAGAGTTCCATCTGTTTGCGGCGACGTTTTACCCACAGGACTTTATCTTGCTGACCTGGATATTAGTGCTGTGCGCGTTCGGCCTGTTTTTGATCACCGTGGTGGCTGGGCGTGTGTGGTGTGGCTATAGCTGCCCGCAAAGCGTTTGGACGTTTCTATTCATCTGGTTTGAGCACCGCTTGGAGGGGCCGCGGCATCGTCGCAAACGCCGGGATAAAGCGCCGCGGCGTTTGGTGACGCTATGGCGCAAGAGCCTTAAACATACGGCTTGGCTGCTCATTGCCTTGGCAACGGGGATTGCTTTCGTCGGTTACTTTACGCCGATTAGAGAATTGGTAGTGGATGTTGTCAGCCTGACGGCGCACCCCTGGGCGCTATTTTGGGTCGGCTTCTTCACGGTTTTTACGTACCTTAACGCGGGCTGGCTGCGCCATCAGGTATGCCTGCATATGTGCCCTTATGCGCGTTTTCAGTCGGCAATGTTTGATGCCAATACACTGATCGTTTCTTATGATGCCGTCCGCGGTGAGCCGCGCCGCAAACACCCCCAGACGGGCACAGAGACATCCCGCGCTGGCGACTGCATCGACTGTGAGCTGTGTGTTCAGGTCTGTCCGACAGGTATCGATATTCGTGATGGCCTGCAGTACGAATGTATTAGCTGTGCCGCGTGTATCGATGCGTGCGACAGTGTGATGACGCGCATTGACAAACCGCTTGGGCTTATCCGATATACCACAGAACGTGCGCTGGAGGGTCAACTGACACGCTTCTGGCGCCCTCAGCTGCTTGTGTATGCCGTAGCGCTGCTCTCCATGGTGGTGCTGCTCGTCGACTTTTTGAATACCCGTGTACCCATTGATGTTGACGTAGTTCGGGACCGTCAAACGCTGTTTGAAAGCACGGCGGAGGGGCGCATTATCAATTACTACAATTTGACATTGCGTAATCAAGATAGCCAGACACATCGCTATGCGTTATCAGTATCGGGGTTGCCGGGGCTGCGCTTGCAGGGGATGGACACCATAGAGGTAGGCGCTAACGAGACACGCAGCTTAAGGGTCGCCTTAACGGCAGATGCAGCTGACCTGACACAGCCTAGCCACCCTGTCGAGTTGCGCTTCATCGCGCTAGGTGACCCTTCGATAATAAGTGCTAACGAAACCCGATTTTTAGGGCCTATGGTGAAGTAGTCGCTGGCGATTAAGCATCCATCTAAGCATCTAACGACTTACACTACTGTGACAACGGCGCCTATCAAAAGGCGCCGTTGTCACTCTATTACTCTCTCGAAATGTTCACCCTTTGAGAGAATCGCGATACCACTAATACACTAAGCTACGTTTAGCTACTTAGGTTAGATATCTTTTTTAGGCAGTACCAATTGGTTACGCCATAAAAATAGCAACCTAGCTAATTATCAGGGACTATATGGAACTATAGAGAGTTTACTATGAATCATCGTGACATTGTCCAAGGTCGATCATGTACACATCCAACCAATTTTCGCTCGATACGTTCCCAGTGGGATGCATGATTACCGACAGTAAGCGACGCATTCTTTACTGCAACCGCTATCTTGAGGAGTATCACGGCTATTCAACCGATGAGCTGTTGGGCGCCGATTTGTTTACCTTGCTGAGTAAAGCGTCACAGATTATGTATGACACTTATTTAGTGCCTATTTTGGTGCGAGAAAAAAAGTGCCATGAAATCCGGCTGTGTATGGTGAGCCACTGCAACACTGCTTTGCCGATAGTGGTTAGTATTTTGTGCGATGATAGCGCTAACGGAAAATTTTTCTGGAGTATTAGCAGTGCCCGCCGCTCTGATCGATTATTTGAAGAGCTGACGGAAACCAAGCAGCTGCTTGAGCAGAAGGTGTCTTTACTGCGTAGGATCTCTGATACGGATCAGTTGACGGGCCTGCCTAACCGTACTGCTATGGCGAAGCATCTTGATCAGAAAATTATCGAACAAAAAAAAGATGATATGGCATTTGCGCTTGCGTTTGTGGACCTTGATGGCTTCAAAGAGGTCAATGACCGCTATGGGCATCATGCGGGTGACAAGGTTATTCAGCTCGTCGCCACGCGTTTAGCCAGTAATCTAAGAAGTGATGACGTAATCGCCCGCTTTGGCGGTGATGAGTTCGTTATTTTTTTAAATGGTCGCTTTAGTGCGCGCTTAGTAGAGGAGTCGCTTTCGCGGCTGATTAACAAGCTTGCTGAGCCCTTTGAGATAGACTCCGTATTGTTAACGCTTTCAGCCAGTATCGGCGTTACGTTATACCCGCAGTCGAAAGAGGTTGAGCCGGATCACTTGATTCGACAAGCTGACCAAGCGATGTATCAAGCTAAGCTGTCAGGCAAGAATCAAATCTGCTTATTTAATGTGGACAATGAACACGTTCAACAAAGTAAACAGTCAGAACTAGCTGCTATTAAAGCGGCCATGGAGGCTAACGAGTTCGAGCTTTACTACCAACCTAAGATCAACATGCTGACCGGGAGAGTGCTGGGGGTTGAAGCTCTCATACGCTGGAACCACCCCAGTGAAGGGTTAAAGGCACCGGTAACTTTTTTGCCCGTGCTCACTAACACTTCTACGGGCATAGCGTTAGGGCGCTGGGTTATTACCAGTGCACTTCGCCAGCTGCAAACCTGGCTCCAACAGGGCCTAGATGTACACGTCAGCGTTAATATCGACGGGTATCATTTGCAGAACTCCCACTTTCTTCATGATTTAAGCAACATACTTGCGGATTTTCCAAGCCTACCTAAGCATCGGCTTGAGCTTGAAGTGCTTGAAACAAGCACTATCGAAGACGTGGGGCATGTCTACTCCGTGCTGAATGCTTGCAGAGTGATGGGAATCCGAATCTCGCTAGATGATTTTGGCACAGGCTATTCTTCTTTAAGCCATCTCAGAGACCTCTCGGTTGATACGCTCAAAATTGACCGTAGCTTTGTGCAGAACATGCTGACCAGTACCGGTGACCGAGCCATCCTAAAAGGAGTGATTGGTTTTGCGCGAGCATTCGAGTGTGATGTGGTTGCCGAAGGTGTTGAGACGCTAGCACATGGCCAACAGCTTATTGAGTTTGGTTGTGAGTGTGGGCAGGGGTATTTTATTGCTCACCCTATGCCTGCTCAAGACTTGCCAGGCTGGATGGATAAGTGGCATCAGCAAGGATTCAAAAAGAAATTTAACCGTGATGTTATTTGACGTAAGGGAGTGATGTTAGCGTGTTATCGAAAGAGCAAGTGATGCTTCGCAATAATGTAACGATTATAGGGACTGGCGAGAAAACACTAATGCTAGCCCATGGTTTTGGCTGTGATCAAAATATGTGGAAATATATCGCTCCCCAGTTAAAAGAGCGCTACACGCTAGTGTTATTTGACTATGT
>NZ_AHBC01000037.1:0-7335 GCF_000236625.2 Halomonas sp. GFAJ-1 | reverse complement strand
ATAAACCGAAATATCGGCAACGGAATGTGATAGAACGCTGCTTTAGCTGGCTTAAAGAATGTCGCCGGATCGCCACACGCTATGAAAAGCTGGCAAGTAGCTTTAAGGCGATGGTATTCGTGGCGTGCATCGACCGTTGCTTGCGAGCCAACTTTTCGTACAAAACCTAATCTGACTACCTTCATGAAAGGTTTTGACACGCCGCATCAGTGGAACAGCACTTCATATGCAATCTGAAAGACTGCCCAGGGTCGAAATCTGCCTAAAGCAACCCTCTGTAGCCGATCCAAATAGAGGAGTAACCACTTATCAAGATTTATGCATTCCTGTCGCGGAAATAGTCATCTGTTGCCACTATTCCCAGACGATTATCTGTATTTAAGGCTCGCTCTCTATCGCTATCTTCGCTGAACAAATTTTGCACGCGGCGTTCTTGTTTGAAGTAGGCCAGCGCCCTAAAGAAACAGCTTTCGCACAGGTGAACTTCATAACGTTCGCCATCGTGTTGAGACCCATAGCCCCAATGTGCCTTAAGGGTGGCGTACTCAAGATTTTCATCTGTTACACGCGTTGTGGTTAGGCATACATCGCACACCACATCAGTGACGGCCTTGACTTCTACTTTTTCAGTCACTTTCATTGCTCTGCTCCTTGCCTACCTACAATGTGCTCACTGACATAGCATATGCAATGCAGGCCTATCCTGATTCATTTTCATCACTTAAGTGAGTGGCAGGGGCAAGGGCTTCCCAGTCATTAACACTTACAGGCTCAAATGGCAGTTTATATTTGCCGACCGACCCTTTAAGCCGCTGCAGAGAGTCACTGCTTTTGTTTACATCACTAAGCGCATTAGATTTTTCCATCTAAGTGCCTCCTGTAATGCGTGCGAGGACATGAATGCATCATCGCAATAAACTCATTAATATTAATCCACCACATGCGCTTTGACCACTGAACCGCACAGGGCTACCGGAGACTCCTATCTTGAGAGGGTGGAGTAGATCCTGGTAAGTACCATTGCATCGTCCCAAGCCTGCAGGGCAATCGCACGTAAAGAAGGTTTCTCATTCCAAACCAAGTATATGAGCGCGGTATTTATCTGAGCTGGCCACAAGGGTTCGCTTGGTCTTGAAACCGGATCCATGCGAATCAGGTTGAGCGTTAACCGCTTGAGAATGACCATTTTATGCCCAGCTTCCGCCGTTTGTGCCCGCATCTGGTCATTGGCAAAGGTCACATCCAGGCACCAGTGTTGCCGAACCGCTTTGGCCAGCTGGTCGGCATCTGGCACTAGGCTGCTGAGATAGTAACGGCTCTCATGTTCTGACGTCCGCGTATTGACTCGATAACGGAGCAGCAGCTTAGGACCAGCGGGGGAAGTGTCGCCTCTTCCTACCTCACTTTAGAGTTATCATGTTGGGCGACCGTCGCCATTACGATGCACGCCATCACCAGCACATAGCGTACTGGGTAGCCGCTTCGAGAGCGCTTATTCTCATTAGCCACATAGAACGTTACGTTTCCCGTGCCCAGCGGTTTTGAAAAACGGTTGCCTGGAGGCTTAGATTGCCATTCCACCTTATGTTGATGCGAGGGTAGTCGCTTCTTCCACTCGCTGAGCTGTTGCAGGCCAGATAACGGCGATTGAACACTGGGAGTTATTTCAATGAAGGCTTTCACACGAGCATTCAGACTTAGCACCCAACTCACGAAGGCCAGGCCGTCATCGGCATTACGAATCCATACGTGGCCGTCGGTGGCACGGTGATAGCGATAGAAAAAGCGTAGCTGCTTACGCAATTCATCTGGATGCTGCTTTAACCAACGCGACCAGATCGCTTCATACATCGCATTGATCACTGGACGTTCCGCAAGAGAGTGCGGCATCGGCAACCGTGGATGGGCGCGACTGCTCGGTGTCGGCTGCTTGCCTTTCGTCATCTGATAATGACGAAAGGCGCTTTTCCCCCGCCGCGTGGGGACTGTAAGCACACGCTGCGCGCAAGACGTTAGCCGCTCTGCCTCGCCTTCACACAAATTAAAAATATGTTCAACATCATCAAAACCCCATTGATACAAAGCATCCATCGCCGCAGCAACCTGTTCTAAAGATAGTTGACTTAGGCCTTGGCGCTCAAGCAACACCTTCTTTGGTAACTCAGGATAGGGAGTTAACGGCTGCTTGGTAACGTCTATGACAGAGCACTTGGGAAAAGCTTTCTGAAACCATAGTGGCGGCTTTTCACCGTATCGCTCTTTCCATTTACGCAGTGTCGCAGGCTTGATTTGGATTACGTTAACTAAAGACTCCAACTGAGCAATTGCGTGATTCGGAATACAGTTATCCACAGAAACAGACTGCTTGTGGCAATAGTGGTCAAGGAGTAGGCAGGTGAAATGCAAGTAGCTTCGTAGTGTCACATCGGGCGATGCATGCCCCATCAGCTGGGCGATAAAATACAGCCCTGATCGCGTGGGGCCACCAGAGAGCTGTTCCCAAAGTGCGTCATGATGAACAGGCGTTGTCCACGTTATCTCTACACCATGAAAAGAGAGCAGTAGATAATTGGCCAGCGAGTGTCGCAAATGGTGAAAGCGCAGACTGTAATCCCCGGTGATACGGCGCATGGCTTCGTGAATTTCAGCCTGCACCTGATCATCGTGTAGGGGCGCCACTGAACCACCGCCTTCACCGAACAGCATGACGCGGCCATGGCTGGCCACTGCATACCGATTGGCGACAAAGGCTTTAAAGCCTTCCAACTCAGTATCTGTCAGCAGATGGTGTAGAGGTAACTGTCTGCGTGAATCATGGCTCTTGATGCCGACATAAGTATTGTTGCGAATCAGAAGCGTCACGTCAGTAGACTCCATCTCAGGATGGAGTAAGACATCGTCCAGCTGAATAGACAGCGCTTCTCCGATCCTGAGGCCGGCACGAAAGCCGAGCACAAATATCCAATAACGAATCTGCCCCATGATGTTAGTCATCCGGGAGGCCAGATGGCTCGCTATTAAACGGTACTCAACTTCTGACACACAATTGGCATCAGCGTGATGCGCAGCAGCGGACTCGCCGTCAGCTAACGCCATAGAGACGCTTGCCACCCCCTGATCAATGACGAGAAATGAATGGAATGAGCGCAACACTGACCAACGGTAGTGGCGGTTTTTCTCTGTTTTGGCTTGCTCAACTAAAAGTTGATAAGACTCAACAAGTGCCTCAAGCCTATCCTGATCAATAGGCGTGTTTCCCATAGTCTGGAGTAGCGGCATGCTGACGCCTAGATACTTATAGAGTGTCGACTGCTTTCGCTTCTGCTTTTGGTGCAAGAACAGTAGCCAGCGGCACAGGCATTCAATAATGGGCGCCATACGCTGAGAAGCAACGACGGCACTTTCTAGTTCACGAGAAAGATCAGCAAATTTGAGGCGTTTCTGGTTTCGGCGCTTGTAGAGCATATCGTGTAACGATTTCAGCAGAGCCCGCCCTTCATACAGCGGTTGGTCACGCGCATGGCGCACGGTATCCCTTGCCGTTAGCCCGGGCCCGGCTGCTGTACATTTATCTCCTTGCTCGGCTTTTGGCTTGGTATGTTCTACGTACCCACCGGTAAGCAGTTGCTGCCAACGCTCTTCTGCAATCGACGTGCCTGGATGTTTACCATTTGCGCTATTCACTAAATAAGCCGGGACACTGAGGCGAAGAGCGGTCGTGGCAGCCTCACGAAACGCCGAAAGTGACATCTTTTCTGCCTTTAAAGCACCACAGAAATGCAGCCAAGCCGTCTGGGTATAAGCCCGTGCCTGCTGATAACCGTCACAACGTTTAGGGTGACCGAATTGATGGATATGGCGCATCAATACCGCCAAGGCGGGGACTCCTAACTGCCAGCGGCTACGTGGCAGTACTCTTTTTTTCCCTGGCATGCCGTCCGGCACCGTCTCATGCAATACCAGCCAAGCAGAAGATTCATGGATTGCTAATGTGCGGGTCGCCAATGGTAGTGCGCTCACATGCTGGCTGCCCAACAAGCTATCATTCGTCATCACATAATAAAGAAACAGCCCCCAACTGATCATGTCGGGCTCAAGTCGGCGGTGTCCAGTTTTTCCATTGCCATGTAAAAGAAGCGCTTGAAACGCCGGTTGTTGAATCACGAGGTCTGCATGTCGGCACCAGTCGCGATAAACACTTACCCTTTTGAAAGATGACGGTGTGAAAGGGCTTGCTGCTGGCCTGATCAAGTGCAACGGCGACGGAACCCGCACATCCCAACACAACTCCCGCTGCCCACGCGACAGCCCTAATGACAGGAAATTCATCTTATTGCGAATTTCAACGACCGAACGGTTGTCACCGGCTTGTAGGGCCTCTTCCCACTGCTGAGAGGTGTCTGGCGGCACATTAATATTTCGTTCACCGTGAACCAAACCGGGATGTGTTTCGTTTATCAGTTCCAGCACTGCCATTTGGTGTCGACGCCTATTGACCAGATGCTGCCGGTGACGCGCCTCAGCCCCTCCAGCCCCATCGGGAACTTGTATCAACTTCCATCCGCTCCACACTTCCAAGATATGGTCAGACATCGGCTAGCCCTTGCTGAACTGTCCACCCCGCTTCCCGGCGCATTTTATTGAGTACAGGCGCTAGCTCTCGAAACATCTCGACGGGAGTCAAAGTAGAGAAGGCACCAAATGGCTCCTGCCCTTGTTGAGTGTGCCCCATGAAAGCATTAACCAGTTCGCCACGAACCCCTTCAGCACGTAAAGCACTGCGAAGGTAATGCCGGCTGGCATTGACCGGTAGCGTAAAGACGGGCACGTGGCGCCGCAGATTCTCTGGAGAGAGCTGTACCATCTGCCAGCTGTCACTTATAAAGAACATTAGTGGTACATCTGGCTGAGGCTCACTCAACACCGCCTCGAGATGCTCATAGAGTGATGCTCGATGATAAAGCCGTGCCTGCAGCACTTCCAAGTGGCTCGCATAGTAACGTAGTTGCTCACGCAGCTCGGGCAGTAACCAAACTATACGTGCCTGACTCATCGCTTCGTCGTCCTTATCAGAGATAGTCAGAAAACCGGACGTGAAATCGATCTCTCTCCAGCGAAAAACCAGATCATTGACCGCACGGTAAACCGTCGCGAACAGTATCCAGAAAGCGATGTAACCCACGCAACAATTATGCGTTTGACGCCAACTCTCATCATTAGGCTGGAGACGCCTTGCTGCCCGCAGCTCGCTCTTCAAATGCTTAACAAGGCGTGTTAGCAATAATGGCTTGAGGTTCAGTTTACTGCCATGGTCACCGCAGTTTTGTACGGACTGCTTGAAGGCGTAGTAGTTTTTCTCTTCAACGCTGAGATGCTGATAAATACTGTTGCGCAGTGATACAGCAGCATTATGATAAAGTGTCTCAAGGTAACCAGCTGGCACGCTGTAATAGTGCGCAGCCACATCAGCGACAGTAAAACGGTGCCCAGTCAACAGGTAAGCGTCGACCCAATCGCTGGAGTGGCCGACTATCTCATCGAATAGCGCTTGACTGATACGGTGAGGAGTCAGCCGCATACGGTGGTTGCGGTTGAACTTTGAAACTGCCGCCCGCATTGCATTTTCAATGCCGCCATGATGCCATTCGGGAAACAATTCACGATATTTTGTCCGGCTCTTCCGCATCAGGCTGAGACGCGAGATAAACTTACCCATTCGTACGGGACTGGCAACCACTACCACCTCATCCACCAATGCAGGCGTGCTTTCACCGGCTGTATAGAGCAGTTTCTTGGCGTCGTCTTGGAGGCTGTTGCGCCACTCCGGCGACGGAATGGGCAGTACAAAGGCGTGCTCTTCAACTAGAAAAGCGAGTACGTCCTTGCGGTGTTTCGGTAAATCACGCCGATGGCTATACACCCGCATCTTTAGAAGTTGCTCAACGGGACGTCCGAGCCAGATCATCAATAGAAGCAGAAGGCCGGCAGAGACGTCTTCGTTATCGCGTTAGTCAAATCGCCCTCGGCCCGTAAATAGCTCAAACGCTGCTTTCGCGGCAAGTGCCAGTTCGACCCGGCTTAAACGAGCGTAGCGAAAAGGAAGCCGCTGGTTGGACTGACTGATATGCTGGATACGGCTGCTCTGGCGCCGGATCAAGTCTCTTAGATCAAACCCTGATGTGGGGGAGGCTTTACTTTCTGTGAAGGATACGGCACGCAGTGTCTGGGATTCTTTTGGATGCAGACCTGCGGCACGCTGACGACTTTGCGCCTGCTCATCACCGGCCGACTCCAACAGTTGTACCGACTGTTCTGGCCCCTCATGCTCCTCGTCATCCGAATCCGACATCTCAACGTGCCGTTCAATCGTTCGGGCCGAGTGACCACCGCCGCCCCCACCGTCTCTCGTCTTTCCCTTATGGCCAAGTACTTTTCGAACGAGCAGCTCGATACCTGAAAGCGGCTCAAGGATCTCGTCGCCCTTCAACAGATATTGTTTGTGATAGCTTTTTAGGGTGGTATCTATCTCTATCTCTACCAACAGCCCGAGGGGCTTCTTGCCATTGGCGATCGTACGGATATCACGACAAGCTGCGGTAATTTCGGAACCAATACGCGCTTGGTGTCGCTTTCGCTGAATGGCTGAGCACGCCACAACCACACCCATATGCTGCCAATAGGCATCATTGCCATAGCTTTCAGCATCGGAGGTAAGAATCAGCATCGCCCACTCAGGATGGTCATTGATAATGCCGCGCTGCTTACCCGACTGATCTAGCCACGACTCTGGGCAACTGTCGCGATCACACTCCTTCAGCACGGAGATAATCCGGACAATGTCAGTCAGGTAATGAAAGAGGCCTTGCTCCTCCTTTTTTTCGATCGCATCATCAAGATCCTCCCGAATTTTTTGGCTTCTTTGAACTGCCTGTAAAGCACGGTTCACGTTTTCCATAACTAGGAGAAGGTGGGTTAGATCATCCGGCGCTTTCAGCAGCGCAAGCAGCTTTTCTATTCTGGAAAGCTCCACGCTACTCAAAGTTGCCAATTTCTCCAAATCTGCTTGCATCACCATGTCACTGGGACTCCATGATCCGCTGGAGTTCTGACTTCCGCTTCCTTGAATGCGTGATGCGGTGCTCTTATAGTCCCATTAATGCCTTTAGATTGCGTGTGGACAGACTCTTAGGTTTTGTACGAAAAGTTGGCTCGCAAGCAACGGTCGATGCACGCCACGAATACCATCGCCTTAAAGCTACTTGCCAGCTTTTCATAGCGTGTGGCGATCCGGCGACATTCTTTAAGCCAGCTAAAGCAGCGTTCTATCACATTCCG